>DKYL01000018.1:15332-18964 GCA_002493325.1 Ruminococcaceae bacterium UBA7101 | reverse complement strand
AATGAGCAAATGCTTTGTTTGCCTCTGCCATCTTATGTGTATCGTCACACTTCTTAACTGCGCCGCCTGTCTTGTTAACAGCGTCCATAATTTCAGCAGCAAGACGCTCCTTCATAGTTCTCTCTGAACGCTGACGAGCGTAAAGAGTTATCCATCTAAGACCTAATGTCTGTCTTCTTTCAGGACGAACTTCGAGAGGAACCTGGTAAGTTGCACCACCTATACGGCGAGCCTTTACCTCAAGCACCGGCATGATGTTTTCCATTGCAGCTTCAAAAGTTTCCAATGGATCGTTACCGGTTTTTTCTCTAACGATGTCAAATGCTCCGTAAACGATTTTCTGAGCGACACCCTTTTTTCCATCAAGCATAATGTTATTGATTAAACGTGTAACAAGCTTTGAGTTATACATTGGATCAGGTAAAACATCACGCTTAGCGATTTGGCCTCTTCTTGGCATCTTCGCTTCCCTCCTTCATAAATTTTAATGAGTTCATAGGTACTCGGTTTCCCGTGGAGTCAACAAAAGGTCATATACGCTTTATATATAGGTATATAAACTATTGTCATCCATAAGAAATAAAGTTTGGCTTACTTCTTAGCAGCCTTTGGTCTCTTTGCACCGTACTTTGAACGGCTCTGCATTCTTCCGTTAACACCCTGAGTATCGAGTGTACCACGGATGATGTGGTAACGTACACCAGGTAAATCCTTAACACGTCCGCCACGAATCATAACAACAGAGTGTTCCTGAAGGTTATGACCTACGCCCGGGATGTAAGCAGAAACTTCAATACCGTTTGTAAGACGAACTCTGGCAATCTTACGAAGAGCTGAGTTAGGCTTCTTAGGTGTTGCTGTCTTAACTGCAGTACAAACGCCGCGCTTCTGAGGAGAATTGTTATCAGTAACAATATTTCTCTTTGTGTTAAGTCCCTTTAAGAGTGCAGGTGTCTTTGACTTCTTCTCAACAGTCTTACGACCTGTTCTTACGAGTTGGTTAAAGGTAGGCAATAGTTTATCTCCTTTCAAAATTATTTTATACGCAGTGTGCGTATAAATCATACAGCAAAAGAAAAAATTTACTGCATCATTTAAACGCACACCTTGGGGCAAGCAGACTGCTCGCCCCAAAATGTTGTGTTTTTCTACAAAATGCGGAATGAATCTTTGTATAATATAACCAAAGTCATACCCACACGGTTAGATATTATAGCTTATTGCATTGTGTTTGTCAAGAGTTCTTGTAATTGTTCCAGATTTAAAGTTTCACCTTCACCTGAGAAATAGCTCGGAACAACATCAACATCTCTGAAAACGTCCATACCTGTACCTGCAGGAACAAGCTTACCGATAATAACATTTTCTTTAAGACCGATAAGCGGATCGCTCTTGCCCTTGATAGCTGCATCGGTAAGAACACGTGTTGTTTCCTGGAAGGATGCGGCTGAAAGGAAGGAATCGGTAGCAAGTGAAGCCTTTGTGATACCCATAAGAATCGGAATATAGGTAGCCTTTTCAAGACCTGTTTCGCCTGCAGCAATTCTCTTTTCAACAGCCTCATTTGCCTCGTCAACCTGAGCAACATCAACCATTGTGCCTGCAACAAGGTCAGTGCTTCCTGCCTCATCAACCGTACACTTTTTAAGCATCTGACGAACAATAACCTCAATATGCTTATCGTTGATATCAACACCCTGTGTACGATATGCAAACTGAACTTCCTTAATCAGGTAATTATAAACTGCCTCTTCACCGAGGATAGCAAGCACATCGTGCGGATTAACTGCACCGAGTGTAAGCTCTGTACCCTTTGCGATATGTGCACCCTCAACAATGTTTTCACAAAGTCTTGCACCGTAAGGAATAAGATACTTTCTTTCCTCCGCTGTTTCATTATCATATACAACAACGTGACGGCTCTTCTTGATTTCCTCAAAACGAACGTCACCCTCGATTTCACTGAGGATTGCAAGCTGCTTTGGCTTTCTTGCCTCGAACAGCTCCTCAACTCTCGGAAGACCCTGTGTAATATCGGCACCGCCGGCTACACCACCTGTATGGAAGGTTCTCATTGTAAGCTGTGTACCCGGCTCACCGATTGACTGTGCAGCGATGATACCAACTGCTTCACCAACCTGAACAGGCTCGTTGAAGGCGAGGTTTGCACCATAGCACTTGCGGCAAACACCGTGACGTGATTTACAGGTAATAAGTGAACGGATTTTAACAGATTCAATGCCTGCGTCAACAATTCTCTGTGCATCCTCGGCAGTCATCATTCTGTCAGGCTCCATAAGAACCTCACCCGTATTCGGGTCAATAACAGGATCAACAACAAAACGACCTGTAAGTCTTTCCTCAAGTGGCTCAAGAACACGGTTGCCGTCCATAATCTTGGAAACAACAATACCATCGTGACATCCGCAGTCATCATCACGAATAATAACATCCTGTGATACGTCAACAAGACGACGTGTCAGGTAACCTGAGTCAGCGGTACGAAGCGCTGTATCGGCAAGACCCTTTCTCGCACCACGTGATGAAATGAAGTACTCAAGAATATTCAGACCCTCACGATAGTTTGCACGGATAGGAACCTCAATTGTCTTACCTGCTGTATTTGCGATAAGACCTCTCATACCTGCAAGCTGACGAAGCTGTGAGGTACTACCACGGGCACCAGAGTCTACCATCATATGAATCGGGTTATGTGCACCGTCAAAGTTAGATGTAAGCTCATTTGATACCTTATTTGTACAATCCTCCCAAGCCTTGATTACGGCTGAAGAACGTTCCTCATTTGTAATAAGACCATAGTTGTAATTGTAAGTGATTTCGTCAACACGCTTTTCAGCCTCAGCAAGATAATCCTTTTTCTTTTCAGGAATAAGTGCGTCGATAACGGCTACGGTTGTACCTGAAATGGTTGAGTACTTATAGCCCTGATTTTTGATTGCATCAAGCACGCCTGAAGCGATAGATACGCCGTGAACATTGATACATCTTTCAGCAATCTGACCGAGCTGCTTTTTCTTAACAACGAAGGAAACCTCAAGGTCAAATTCTCTTTCAGGATCATTTCTGTCAACAAAGCCAAGGTCCTGCGGAACAGGATTGTTGAAAATAATTCTTCCGATTGTAGTAATAATAACAGCACTTCTTGTTACGCCGTTTTCTTCCTTTGTAACACGGATTTTAGCAGGTGAATGCATACCGAGAGAGCCCTCCTGGTAAGCCATCATAGCCTCGTCCTTATCTCTGTAAATGCTGTATGAACGGTAGAAACCGTATTTCTCTGTAAATTCATCATCTGCAATTTCGCAAAGGATTGCAGAGTTAGGAACAAAGTTTCTCGGGTCTTCAATACCCTTATTGATTTCTGCTTTAACATCGTTAAAGGAAATCTCCTGTGTTCTTGCCTCATCCCTAAAGAACTTCGGCTGACCGGGCTCACCCTCTTTAATCATTGTTAAATAGTATGAACCGATAACCATATCCTGTGTAGGAACTGCAACAGGCTTACCGTCTGAAGGCTTTAAGAGGTTGTTTGCAGCAAGCATAAGCATTCTTGCCTCAGCCTGAGCCTCTGCTGAAAGCGGTACGTGAACAGCCATCTGGTCACCGTCGAA
>DKYL01000018.1:0-15040 GCA_002493325.1 Ruminococcaceae bacterium UBA7101 | reverse complement strand
GCCATCTGGTCACCGTCGAAGTCGGCATTAAATGCTGTACAAGCCAGCGGATGGAGCTTAATCGCTCTGCCTTCAACAAGAACAGGCTCAAATGCCTGAATACCAAGTCTGTGCAGTGTGGGAGCACGGTTGAGCATTACAGGGTGATCCTTAATTACAACCTCAAGGCTGTCCCAGACAGCAGGATTAGCTGCTCTCTCAACCATTTTTCTTGCAGATTTAATATTAGATGCCACACCTGTTTCAACAAGACGTTTCATAACGAAAGGCTTGAACAGCTCAATCGCCATTTCCTTAGGAAGACCGCACTGGTGCATCTTAAGCTCAGGACCAACAACGATAACGGAACGTCCTGAATAGTCAACACGCTTACCGAGGAGGTTCTGACGGAAACGACCCTGCTTACCCTTCAGCATATCACTGAGTGATTTAAGCGGTCTGTTGTTAGGACCTGTAACAGGTCTGCCGCGGCGACCGTTATCAATAAGAGCATCAACTGACTCCTGGAGCATTCTTTTTTCATTTCTTACAATGATTTCAGGTGCACCAAGCTCAAGCAATCTCTTTAATCTGTTGTTTCTGTTAATAACACGTCTGTATAAATCGTTAAGGTCAGATGTTGCGAATCTGCCGCCGTCAAGCTGAACCATAGGACGGATATCCGGCGGAATAACAGGAATTGCATCAAGAATCATCCATTCAAGCTTGTTGCCGCTGTGATAGAAAGCATCAACAACATCAAGTCTTTTTAACAGACGGACTCTCTTCTGACCGCTTGCACCTTCAAGCTCAGCAGTAAGCTCATCACGAAGCTGTGCAACATCAATGCTCTGAAGAAGCTCTTTAACAGCCTCGGCACCCATACCTGCCTTGAAGTCATCCTCATATCTCTCACGCATTTCTGCGTATTCCTTTTCATTGAGAATCTGCATCTTCTCAAGCGGTGTATCACCCGGGTCTGTTACAATATATAATGCAAAGTACAAAACCTTTTCAAGGTATCTTGGGCTTATATCAAGGACAAGACCGAGTCTGCTTGGAATACCCTTGAAATACCAGATATGTGACACAGGCGCAGCAAGCTCGATGTGACCCATACGCTCACGGCGCACCTTGGAGCGTGTGATTTCAACACCGCAGCGCTCACATACCTTGCCCTTATAGCGGACTCTCTTATACTTACCGCAGTGACATTCCCAGTCCTTCATAGGACCGAAAATTCTTTCGCAGAAAAGACCGTCACGCTCCGGCTTTAAAGTTCTGTAGTTAATTGTTTCGGGCTTGGTAACCTCACCGTAAGACCACTCACGGATTTTTTCAGGTGAGGCAAGACCGATTTTTATAGAACTGAATTCATTTTCATAATTATCCATTTGGAAGCACTCCTTTTTCTTAATTTATTGCGGAAGTCGTATCAGATTAAAATTCATCATCGTCTGCTTCGTCGCTGAAAGCATCAGCAAACAAATCATCAAATGCATCTGACTGACCTGCTTCCCCGCCTTCCTCATCGGCATCTTCCACGCCGTAACCTTCCTGATCCTCAAAATCATTTACAGTTGTGAAGGCTTTATCATCAATAGGCTGAATACCTGTGCCGTCATCAAGGTCCTGCTTAAGCTCAACCTCATTGCCGTCTTTATCAAGCACTCTTGTATCAAGACCGAGAGCCTGAAGCTCCTTGAACAGTACCTTGAAGGATTCAGGTGTGCCTGAGGTAGGAATATTTTCGCCCTTTACGATTGACTCATAGGTGCGTACACGACCGACAACGTCATCTGACTTGATTGTAATAATTTCCTGAAGTGTATAAGCAGCACCGTAAGCCTCAAGTGCCCAAACCTCCATCTCACCGAAACGCTGTCCGCCGAACTGTGCCTTACCACCCAGCGGCTGCTGTGTAACAAGGCTGTAAGGACCTGTTGAACGTGCATGGATTTTATCATCAACAAGGTGATGCAGCTTAAGGTAATACATATAACCAACGGTAATTCTGTTGTCGAACTTCTCGCCTGTACGTCCGTCAATAAGCTCTGTTTTACCGTCAAATACCTTGTTTCCGTTTTCATCTATATAATAGCCGATATCAGCAAGCTCAAGACAGTCACGGATATCCTGCTCGTGCGCACCGTCGAATACAGGCGTCATCATCTTCCAGCCGAGAGCCATAGCTGCATAGCCGAGATGAACCTCGAGCACCTGACCGATGTTCATACGTGAAGGTACACCCAGTGGGTTAAGAACGATATCAAGCGGTCTGCCGTCAGGAAGGAATGGCATATCCTCCTGCGGAAGGATTCTTGAAACAACACCCTTGTTACCGTGACGACCAGCCATCTTATCGCCCACCTGGATTTTACGCTTCTGCGCAATATAAACTCTTACTACCTTATTGACACCCGGTGAAAGCTCGTCGCTGTTAGCACGGGTAAATACCTTAACATCAACAACGATACCATATTCACCGTGAGGAACACGCATGGAGGTATCACGAACCTCTCTTGCCTTTTCGCCGAAGATTGCACGAAGAAGTCTTTCTTCGGCAGTAAGCTCAGTTTCACCCTTTGGTGTAACCTTACCTACAAGAATGTCGCCTGAATGTACCTCAGCGCCGACACGGATAATACCGTCTGCATCAAGGTCTTTCAGAGCATCCTCACCGACATTGGGAATATCTCTTGTGATTTCCTCAGGTCCGAGCTTGGTATCACGTGATTCAACCTCATGCTCTTCAATATGGATTGAGGTATAAACGTCATCACGAACAATCTTTTCATTAATAAGAACAGCATCCTCGTAGTTATAACCCTCCCAGGTCATAAAGCCGATAAGTGCATTCTTACCCAGCGAAATCTCACCGTTGCAGGTTGCAGGACCGTCAGCGATAACCTGTCCGTCATCTACCTCCTGATGAAGAGAAACAATCGGGCGCTGGTTAATACATGTACCCTGGTTAGAGCCTGAGAATTTAACAAGCTCGTACTTGTCAACCTCTTTATTCTTGGTTGTAATCTCAATTGAGCTTGCATCCACTGCAGTTACTGTACCGCCGCGCTTAGCTGCAACAACTACACCTGAGTCATATGCTGCCTTGTATTCCATACCGGTACCTACAACAGGAGCAACTGTCTTTAAGAGCGGAACTGCCTGACGCTGCATGTTCGCACCCATAAGAGCACGGTTAGCGTCATCGTTTTCAAGGAACGGAATCATTGCAGTAGCAACGGACACAACCATCTTAGGTGAAACGTCCATATAGTCAACCCTGTCAGGGGTCATTGTCATAAATTCATCACGATAACGGCAGGTAACTCTCTGATTAGCAAATCTGCCCTCTTCATCGAGTGGCTCATTTGCCTGTGCAACAACGTAGTTATCTTCCATATCGGCTGTCATATAAACAACCTCGTCGGTAACAACGCCTGTTTCCTTGTCAACCTTTCTGTAAGGAGCTTCAATGAAGCCATATTCATTAAGACGGCTGTAGCAAGCAAGATATGAAATAAGACCGATGTTCGGACCTTCAGGTGTTTCAATAGGGCACATTCTGCCGTAGTGTGTGTAATGTACGTCACGTACCTCGAAGCCTGCACGGTCACGTGAAAGACCGCCGGGACCGAGGGCTGAAAGTCTTCTCTTATGCGTTAACTCAGCAAGCGGGTTATTCTGGTCCATAAACTGTGAAAGAGGTGATGAACCGAAGAACTCTTTAATAGCGGCAACAACAGGTCTGATGTTGATTAATGCCTGAGGTGTGATTGCCTCATCATCATCCTGTGCCTGAAGTGTCATACGCTCACGGATAACTCTTTCCATTCTTGTGAAACCGATTCTGAACTGATTCTGAAGCAGCTCGCCCACTGCACGGATTCTTCTGTTGCCAAGGTGGTCAATATCATCTGTTGTACCTACACCGTTAGCAAGGTTGAGAAGATAGGATACGGTTGCAAAAATATCGTCAATCGTAATATGCTTAGGAATGAGGTCATCACAGTGAAGCTCGATTTCCTCCATAAGCAGCTTTTCGTCATCGCCGCACTTTTCAAGGATTTCTGACAAAACTCTGTAAGAAACCTTTTCATTGATGCCGAAAGGCTTGCAGTCAAAATTAACATAGGCATTAATGTCAACCATACCGTTTGAAGCGATTTTAATTTCTTTGCCGTCAGCATCAACATATGCAAACATAACACCTGCATTCTCAATTTCAAGTGCCTTTGCCTCGTCAATCTTTTCGCCTGCGTCTGCAAGGAATTCACCCTGTGGTGAAATGATAGGCTGTGTAAGTGTCTGACCGGCAAGTCTGTCGCTTATAGCAAGCTTTTTATTATATTTATATCTGCCTACTCTTGAAAGGTCATAACGGCGTGCATCAAAGAACAAGCCGTCAAGGTGTGACTGTGCAGTTTCAAGTGTAGGAGGTTCACCGGGACGAAGCTTCTTGTAAACCTCAAGCAAAGCCTCCTCCTGATTTTTGGTGGTATCCTTTTCGATAGTAGCAGTAATTCTGTCATCCTCACCGAAGAAATCAAGAATTTCGCTGTCAGTACCAAGACCCAGAGCTCTGAGGAAGGTAGTAATATAAATTTTTCTGTTCTTATCAATACGAACATAGAAAAGGTCATTGGCATCTGTTTCATACTCAAGCCAAGCACCGCGGTTCGGAATTACTGTGTTCGTAAACAGCTCCTTACCTGTCTTATCGTGGTCCATATTGTAGTAAACACCGGGTGAACGGACAAGCTGAGAAACAATACATCTTTCAGCACCGTTGATAACAAATGTACCTGCATCTGTCATCCAAGGGAAATCACCCATAAATACAGTGTTTTCCTTAACCTCACCTGTTTCCTTGTTAACAAGTCTTGCTCTGACCTTTAAAGGCTTTGCATAGGTAACGTCACGAGCCTTACACTGCGCAATTGAGTATTTAGGCTCATCATCCATTGAGTAATCAATGAAATCAAGTACGAGGTTGCCTGAGTAATCGGTAATTGAGCCGATATCCTTAAACACCTCTTTCAGACCTTCGTCAAGGAACCACTGGTATGAGCTTTTCTGCACCTCAATAAGGTTTGGCATTTTCATAACCTCATTGATTTTTGCAAAGTTCTTTCTGGTAACAGTACCGAGCTGTGTGTCCTTCACATTTACCATTTGAGTCACTCCAATCTTTGTAATATCCAACAGATAAATCATGCTTTTTTGACGGGAACACGGTTGTATTCTGTTTCAAAATGCATTTGGCAATAAAGCCAAATACGCACATTTTTCCATTATATTGCTCTATAATATATAACAACTTATAAAATAAGTCAAGGAAAATTTTTAATTATTTACAGGATTGTTAAAAACTTTTTACACTACGCCACCAAGTGTTTTGAAATTATGGCGTTTTTTCGCATTTCAGCACAGTTGTGTCGGAATAAAATACATATTACAAAAAACTAAAAGTCTGGCAAATTTATGCTGTATTACATTGATTTAACAGACGGCATTTGTTATAATAACCCTTGGTGAATTAAAAATGAAAAGAATTAAAAAGATTTTGTCAATAGCACTGTGTGCAGTTATAACAGCATCACTTTTCAGCGGGTGCGGCTCAAAAAATGAAAGCATTGATTTCATATATCCCTTCGGCGGCAACATAAACAGCTTTGACCCACAGGTTGCCGCTACGGCAGACGAATTTCTGATTGCGGAAAACTGCTTTGAAGGTCTTATAAGAATAAGGAATGACGGCACTGTACAGGACGGCGTTGCTGAAAGCTGGGAAATCAGCAGTGATGGTCTGACATATACCTTTAAGCTGAAAAAAGGCATTAAGTGGAGAATTAATGAAAAAAGTGCTGTAACCGAGCTTATGGGCGAAAGCTTCAACCCAGATATTACGGCGGATGACTTTGTATTTGCTTTGCAAAGAGCCGCTGATCCGCTGACAGAGTGTCCCCTTTTTACAAGCATAGCAAGCATTGAAAATGCAGCAGAAATCCATTCAGGCAAAATGACAGCAAATAAGCTGGGTGTTTCGGCAAGTGATGACTACACACTTGTTATAAAACTGAAAAGTGCCGATGAAGGATTTTTGACCGCTATGTCCACAGCAGTTGCTATGCCCTGTAACCGTGAATACTTTAATGCTACCAAAGGTAGATACGGACTCGGTCTTTCATATTCCATGTTCAACGGACAGTTTTATGTAAGCTCCATCCTTGAATCGTCCTATATTCTGAGAAATAATAAGCTCTATACAGGCACCCATCCATCAGCCGTAAGTGATGTTACACTGAACATTGTCAATAAAGAAAGCGATGTTCCGCAAAGATTAAAAAGCGGTTATTATGACTGTGCCTACATCACAGGCAGAGAATATGAAAGTATTGATGATGACAAAATCACTGTTACCCCCTACTCCAACAAGCTATGGGCAATGGTGCTTAATAAAAACAGACAGATTTTCAGCAATTCGGATTTACGTGAGGCGGTCTGCCTCAGTATGTCAAGTCCTGATACCGAGCAGCACAGCTATCTTACAAAAGCTGACGGACTCACACCGCCCAGCTGCACAATCAACAGCAAGCCTGCCAACGAGGCTATCGGCAAATCCTCTTATAGTCAGGACACGGACAAGGCAGTAGAGCTTTGGCGAAAGGGGCTTGAAAAAGAAAAATACACCTCCGCTAACTTAACTGTAATTGCAACCGAGGATATGGAGGAAGTAGCAAAGCAGCTTGTACAGGGTATTCAGGGCAGCATCGGCAAAATTTCAAGCTATGGCGAGGATGGAAAAATTGCTTTTTCTCTCAAAATTGATGTACTCAGTCAGAAGGATTTTGACACTGCCTTTTCAAACGGAGAATATGATCTGGCATTATATTGCTTTGAAGCTGACAGTCAGAATGCGGTAAACTTCCTCGGCAATATTATAAATGGTAATTATATAGGTGAAATTGACGGAATAGACAACCTGCTTAAAACAGCACAGAATACTGCTGCCGATGCACTTTCAGGTGCCTGCAAGGCTGTTGAAGAAAAAATAATCAGTGATTACTCCCTGCTTCCCGTATATTATGAGGCATCCTATTATGCACAGGCAGAGGGTGTAAGCGGTGTTGATTTTCACCCGGGAAGCGGAAGGGTAAGTTTTGTAAATGCGACAAGAGAAGATTAAAACAGCAATCTGCTGGGTATTGGTTTTTATATGTATGGGTGTGATTTTCTGGCTTTCGTCACGCACTGCAGACGAATCAGCACAGCAAAGCGGCAATATACTCAATCGGCTGATTGAAATATTCGGTGACAACATTTTCACCGATTTCATTGTGAGAAAGCTGGCACATTTTCTTGAATTCACAGGGCTTGGCCTGCTTATGAATACAGCACTTTATCAGACAAGAAAAAGAAAATCATTTCTTTTGGCAACTGCCCTGGCCTCTCTTTATGCCTTAACCGACGAGGTACACCAGCTGTTTGTTGAGGGCAGAGCCTGCCGTGCGGCTGACTGGGCAATTGATACCTGCGGTGCAATAGTCGGCACAATCGCTTTTGCCGTAATTTTCGCCCTACTTTCCAAGGCAATAAAAAGAAAAAATACCATTGACAGGAAAATTAATTAGTCTATAATATACATTAGTATGTAATTATTAATAATAGTGATAATAAGGAGGTACATAATATGAATGTATTAATTTATGATAATGAGGAGCAAATCGGCATTGCTGCCGGCAATTATATGTGCGGTCAGGTACTTGCAAAACCAAACTCTGTACTCGGTCTTGCAACAGGCTCAACACCGCTTAAGCCCTATGGTCATATGATTAAGCTTTTTGAAAACGGTGCTGTTGATTTCAGCAAGGTAACAACCTTTAACCTTGACGAATACTGCAAGCTTGATGTGAATGACAAAAACTCTTACCACCGCTTTATGCACGACAATCTTTTTGATCACCTCAATATTCCAGAGGAAAACATTCATTTCCTTAATGGAAATGCTGAGGATTTAGAGCAGGAATGTAAGGAATATGAGGAAAGAATCAAGGCTGCAGGCGGTATTGATATTCAGCTTCTGGGTATCGGCTCAAACGGTCACATTGCCTTCAACGAGCCAAGCGACAGCTTCCAACGCTGGAGCCACGTGGTTGCACTTAAGGAAAGCACAATTCAGGACAACAGCAGATTTTTCAATTCAATTGACGAAGTACCTACCCACGCTGTTACAATGGGTATTGGCTCAATTATGCAGGCAAAAAGAATCCTGATTATCGCTTTAGGCGAAAATAAAGCAAAAGCAATCAAACAATTGATTGACGGAAATGTTACACCTCAGTGCCCTGCGTCCGTTCTTCAGTTCCATACTGATGTTACACTTATGCTTGATAAGGGTGCAGCCTCACTTATATAAGGAGAAATCAAAATGGCAGAAAAAGAAAAATTTTATATAACAACACCGATTTACTATCCTTCAGGCAATCCCCATATCGGTCACTGCTACACCACTGTTGCCTGTGACTCAATTGCTCGTTTCAGACGTATGCAGGGCAAGGATGTCATCTTCCTTACAGGTACTGACGAGCACGGATTGAAGATTGAGCAGAAGGCGAATGACAAGGGTGTTACACCAAAGGAATATGTTGATGAGATTGTAGCTATCTTCAAGGATTTATGGAGCTATATGAACATCAGCTATGACAGATATATACGCACCACTGACGATTATCATATTGAAACCGTACAGTGGATATTTAAAGAACTTTATGACAAAGGCTATATCTACAAGGGCAAATATGTGGGAAAATACTGTACTCCCTGTGAAAGCTTCTGGACCGAAAGCCAGCTTGTTGACGGCAAATGCCCCGAATGCGGACGTGACGTTATTGAGGCTGAGGAGGAAGCTTATTTCTTCAAAATGGCACCGTTTGCCGACAGAATTGAAAAGCTTCTGCTTGAAACAGATTATCTGCAGCCCAAATCACGTGCTGTTGAGCTTGTAAATAACTTTATTAAGCCCGGTCTTGAGGATTTATGCGTTTCAAGAACCACCTTTACCTGGGGTGTTCCTGTTACATTTGATGATAAGCATGTTGTATATGTTTGGGTTGATGCTTTATCAAATTACATCTCTGCTTTGGGCTATCAGAACAATAAATATAATGAATTTGACAAATTCTGGCCTGCAGATCTTCATATGGTTGCCAAAGATATTATGCGTTTTCACGCTATCATTTGGCCTGCAATCCTTATGGCACTTGACCTGCCGCTGCCAAAGCATTTAGCTGTTCACGGCTGGATTACCTTTAATGGTCAGAAAATGAGCAAGTCAATCGGCAATGTAGTTGACCCCAAGGTGCTCGGTGAGCGTTACGGTGCAGATGCAATCAGATACCATATTTTAAGAGAAATGGCACTTGGCGCAGACAGCTCATTCTCAAACGAAATTATGATTAACAGAATCAACAGTGACCTTGCAAACGATTTGGGAAATCTCGTTTCAAGAACTGTTGCAATGGTAGAAAAGTATTTCGGCGGAGTTATCCCTGCTGAAAAGGAAGCTGACGAAATTGACAATGAGCTGATTCAGATGGCAACCTCACTTCGTGACAAGGTTGAAAAATGCATTGATGAAACGCAGCTTAATAATGCACTTGCTGAGATTTTCAAGGTTATATCACGTGCAAATAAATATATTGACGAAACTACACCTTGGATTTTAGGCAAAGACGAAAGCAAAAAAGCAAGACTTGCAGCCGTGCTTTATAATCTGCTGGAGGCAATCCGTATTTCAACTACACTGCTTTCCTGCTTTATGCCGACAACTATGCCTAAGGTGTGGGAGCAGATTGGTGCAAACGAAGCTTTAATCACATATGAAAATGCAGCAAAATTCGGCGTTCTTCCGCAGGATGTAGCTGTTTCAAAGGGTCCTGCTCTCTTCCCGAGAATTGATTTTGATAAAGAAATAGAAGAGCTTAACGCACTGATTACAAAGCAGGCTGAAGCAGCGCAGAAGGCTGAGGAAAAAGCAAAGCCTGAAATTGAGGGTCTTGCAGAAATTCAGTTTGACGATTTTGCAAAGGTTGAGCTCAGAGTAGCCGAGATTATCGAATGTGAGCCAATCAAAAAAGCGAAAAAGCTTCTGAAGTTACAGGTTAATGACGGAACAGACGAGCCAAGGCAGATTGTATCAGGCATTGCACCATGGTATAAGCCTGAGGATTTAGTCGGCAAAAAGGTTGTTATTGTTGCAAACCTTAAGCCTGCAAAGCTCTGCGGTGAAATGAGCAACGGTATGCTCCTTGCAGGTGATGTAAGCGATGACAATGTTCAGGTGCTGTTTGTTGACGGTATGCCCGCAGGCACTAAAATAAGATAAGGAAGTAGTAATATGTATCAGAATATATTTGATACACATTCACACTACGACGATGAAAAATTCAACCCTGACCGAGAAATGCTGCTCAGCACTCTTCAAAGTCAGGGTGTTTCTGATGTTGTAAGCTGCGGATGTGATATTGAAACAACACAGTTTAATTTTGACCTGGCACAAACATATGACTTTATGTATTTTGCCGCAGGCTTTCATCCCGAATGCCTTGAGGGTGCAAGCCTGCAGGATTTGGAGTTAATCAAAAAATTTGCACAGAACAAAAAGTGTGTGGCAATTGGTGAAATAGGGCTTGATTACCACTGGATGAGCTCAACCAAGGAGGTGCAGAAAGAATTTTTTACTGCACAGATTGAACTGGCTGCCGACCTTGATTTACCTGTCATTGTTCACGACAGAGAGGCTCACGGCGACACACTTGATATTTTGAAAGCAACAAAGCCTAAGGGTGTGGTACACTGCTTTTCAGGCTCAAAGGAAATGGCTCGGGAAATAATTAAGCTTGGTATGTATATTGGTATGAACGGCGTCGTAACATTTAATAACGCAAGAAAAAGTCTTGAGGTTGTCAAAGAAATACCTCTTGACCGCCTTGTGCTTGAAACGGACTGTCCTTACCTTGCCCCTGTCCCCCACCGAGGCAAAAGAAATGACTCATCACTTATTCCTTTTGTTGCAGAAAAAATTGCGGCACTGCTTGAAATGGATGTGCAGGAGCTTTTAAATATCACAAACGAAAATGCAAAAAAATTATACAATTTATAAATTTCTTGATTTAATAAAACCTCTGTGTTATTATACTTTGGTATTTTTATGATAATAAAGGAGGAAGCATGAACAGTATTACACTTGCAATGTCATTTAATGATATCATTGAAAAAATTGACGGCTGGGTATGGGGCTGGGTGCTTATTGTATTAATCCTTGCAGCCGGAATCTGGCTGTCTGTACGAACAGGCTTTGTTCAGGTTTTTCACCTTGGTAAGGCTCTTAAATATATGGTGAAAAATGAAAATGAGGGCGAGGGCGAAGTAACCTCCTTCGGTGCACTGTGTACAGCTCTTTCCGCAACAATCGGCACAGGCAATATCGTAGGTGTTGCTACAGCCATCTGCCTCGGCGGCAGAGGTGCTCTGCTGTGGATGCTTGTGGCTGCTTTTTTCGGTATGGCAACAAAATATTCCGAAGGCTTTCTTGCAATCAGATTCCGTGATAAAAAAGATGACAACCACTATCTCGGCGGACCTTTCTACTATATTGAAAAGGGTATGGGTCCCAAATGGAAATGGCTCGGCAAGCTGTTCGCAATATTCGGCATAGGTGCGGGACTTATGGGAATAGGAACCATCACACAGATTAACGGTATCACCAGTGCTGTCAATAATTTCTTTGACCCTGAGGCTAAGCACATTGCCTTCTCAATTGGTGAAAACAGCTACACATGGTCAACCGTTATAGGCGGTATTGCCGTAACGCTCTTCGCTGCTCTTGTTATAATCGGCGGTATTAAAAGAATTGCCAAGGTATCTGAGGTTATCGTACCTGTTATGGCGATTACATATGTTGTTTTTGTTCTGATAATTGTATTCACGCATTTAAGCGAAATCCCTGCTGCAATAGCAAGTGTATTCAGTCTTGCATTTTCGGCGAAGGCGGTAACAGGTGCAGGCGTGGGAATAACACTTAAGCTTGCAATGCAGAAGGGTATCGGCAGAGGAATATTCTCCAATGAAGCAGGCTTGGGCTCAGCACCGATTGCAGCAGCTGCAGCTAAAACAAAAGACCCTGTACGTCAGGGGCTTGTTACAATGACAGGCACATTCATTGACACGATCGTTATCTGCACTTTGACAGGTCTTTCAATTATTTTGACAGGTGCTGACAATGCTTTTGCTGAAGGAAGCGTTGAGGGTGTAAGCATTACTACAATAGCGTGGCAGAAAGGGCTGCCGTGGAATGAAAGCATATCCGCATTTATTCTTATGCTTTGCCTGACATTCTTTGCATTCACCACAATACTCGGCTGGAACTATTACAGCGAACGCTGTCTTGAATATCTCACAGGCTCACAAAAGGTTGTTAAGATTTATCGCTATATTTATATTGCGGCAGTTTTTATCGGTCCGTATTTAACAGTTTCAGCAGTATGGAATATTGCTGATATATTTAACGGATTAATGGCTTTCCCGAACCTCATTGCACTTTTTGCACTGAGCGGTCTTGTGGGAAAAGAAACACGGGCATATTTTGCCGAAAAAAATCACGATTTGAAAGAAATTTCGAAAAAGAAGAAAAAACAGCAATAAAAAAGACCTTGCAAACAAATTCAGTTTGCAAGGTCTTTTCACTATATATTCATAGTAGATAAGTACTCCATCAGCTTTTCCCTGTCTTCATAGGACATAAGTCTGACTCTTAACAGTACAGACTGCTCAAAATCGGAAAGCTGATTAAAGCCGTCAGTTGTGCGCCAGCCTAAATCAAAATTGTTATTTGCATGCAAGTCGCCTTCCTGCTCTTCGCTCAGAAGCTCATCAACAGTTACATTAAACAAAGCAGACATTTTTTTAATAACAGACAATTTAGGGAAGCTTTTGCCGATTTCATAATAAGCATAGGCACTCCTCTTGATTTCAAGTGCGTCTGCCACCTGCTGCTGTGTTAAACCTGCACTTTTTCTTAATGATTTAATTTTGGATGCTAACTCTACCATTTTATCTCTCCTTTCGCCATTATTCGCACCTTTAGTATAATATAATATCGGTTAAATGTCAATATATGTCACATCTAATAAATATTACAAATTCCCTAATAAATTTGACAAAATTGTTACAATAATGTTATAATCGGAGTGATATATTCAATATTAATTTAAAATAAAGGAGTTTTTCAGTTGAAAAAGATATTATCTTTACTGTTAAGTGCAATTTTGGCAGTGAACATATTTGCAGTTTCAATAGGAAGCAGTCCCCTTACGGCAGAGGCTGCAGACTATGCCGCAGAGCTCAGAAGCAAGGGCTTCCCTGAAAGCTATATTGATGATTTGGTTCAGCTTCATAATCAGTATCCGAACTGGATATTCAAGCCACTGAAAACGGGTCTTGACTGGTCAGCGGCTGTGGCTGGCGAACGAAAAAAGCATAATCAGCAGCTTATTGAAAAAAATTCTCATAACGCTTCAAATATGTATTGCAATTGTTCCTTATGCTATAAAAACGGAAATTATGTAATTCAGGAGGCAAGCAACTGGGTATCGGCATCACAGTATGCTGTTGAGTATTATATGGACCCGAGAAACTGGCTGAATGAAAAAGGCATCTTCCAGTTTGAGTCTACCTCTTACAACGGCACCCAGACCATTGATGGTATTGAAACCATACTTAAGGGCACCTGGATGTACAAATCAAAAATCACCTATAAAGATAAAAACGGCAAAAGCCATACCATTAACAAAACCTACTCAAGTGTTATTTTAAATGCTGCAAATTCAAGCGGTATGAGTGCTTACTACCTTGCATCCAAAATCAGGCAGGAGGTCGGCGGTGCTTCACCGACAGCAGGCGGCGCCAGCGGAACGCACAGTACATATCCCGGCATTTATAATTACTATAATATCGGTGCTTATGACGGAGCAACATCAGGCTTAAGATGGGCAGCAACCGAGTCAAATGGTTATTTTACAAATACAGGCTGCTATGTAAGAGAAAAACCGACAACAAGCAGCAAAGCCCTTATTTTGCTTGCCTCAAACACCAAGGTTAACTATAAATCAACGACTGCAAAGCAATCCGATGGTTACAAATGGTACAATATTTCCGTAACCTACAACGGCAAAAGCTACACAGGCTACATCCGTTCAGACCTTGTGGATCACAGAACAGCAGATACTTATAACAGACCCTGGACTGACCCCGAAAAATCAATTTTAAACGGTGCTAAATACATAGCAAAAAACTTTAAAACACAGAACACGGGCTATCTGCAGAAATTCAATGTAAGCCCAAATTCAGATTATCTTCACAGCAACGAATATATGGCAAATGTTGCCGCTGCTGCTGCAGAGTCAGCTACAACCTATACAGCATATAAAAATGCAGGTATAATGAAGATTACCAAGACCTTTGAAATTCCTGTTTTTAACAATATGCCCAACAGCTTTACAATTTCGTTAAATACAAATATCTTCACCACAAACGGAAAGGTGCAGAAGCCGACGGCTGTGGTAACAGACGGAAGAGGAAAGAAGCTGACAAACGGAACTGACTACACGGTAAGCTATTCAAATGCAAATTCAACCAACGTAGGCAGATATACCGTGACAGTAAAAATGAAGGGTAATTACAGTGGCTCTCAGACCTTCCCATATTACATTAACCCTAAGCCCACAACCTTTTTGTCATCTGCTCAGGGCGGATTTAAAGCGATAAAGAACGGCTTTACCCTCACCTGGAATAAGCAGACCAGCCAGACAACAGGCTATCAGCTTCAGTATGCTACAAAGCGTGATTTCTCTAATGCTGCCTCTGTATGGATTGAAAACAATACCACAACAAGCAAAACCATCACCGGCAGAGCAGGCAATACAAGATATTATGTAAGAATAAGACCTTATACAAAAATCGGCACAGGCACCTTCTATGGTAACTGGGACTATGAAGG
>DKYL01000021.1:3756-6207 GCA_002493325.1 Ruminococcaceae bacterium UBA7101 | reverse complement strand
AGTCAAGAAAGTATTGAATTTGTTCATATTTTATCTTATACTTTAATTAATATAATCTTTAAGGGGTACTTAATATGAGCATTGAAAAATCAATTTTCGGCAAAATTGGCGACAAGGATGTTGAGCTTTATACAATCACAAACAAAGGCGGTGCAAGTGTATCGCTTATGACACTGGGCGGCGGTATTCAGTCCCTCTGTGTACCTGACAAAAACGGCGTTATGGGCGACGTTGTGCTCGGCTTTGATGACGTTGAAAATTATATCAATCCCGATTTAGGCTATCAGGGACTGCTTGTGGGAAGATATGCAAACCGAATCCGAGATGCTAAATTCAGCATTGACGGCGTGGAATACAACACGCCGCAGAATCAGGGAACATGGACTCTTCACGGCGGCGGACGCTTCAGCTTTAACCTTTGGAAGGTTGAGGAAACAACTGATGACAGCGTGACCTTCTCCTTTTTCTCACCCGATATGGAGGACGGCTTCCCCGGAAATTTCAAAATGACAGTGAAATATACACTAACTGATGACAACGTACTCAGACTTGACTACACGGTTATGTCAGACAAAAAGACGGTTGCCAACCCAACCAACCATTCATACTTTAATTTATCCTGCAATCCTGATGAAACTGTTGAAAATCATCTGCTGCAGATTAACGCTGACTACTTTACGGAAACGGACGGAGATCAGCTGCCCACAGGTGAGCTTGGCGAGGTTAAGGGCACAATGATGGACTTCACCACAATGCACAAAATCGGTGACAGAATTGATGAGCCGTTCAGAGCAATCATTGAAGGCATTGGTTACGATAACAACTACTGCCTGCGCAATAAGGAAATCGGCAAAATGGCACAGGCTGCTATTCTTGCAGATGAGGAAAGCGGCAGAAAAATGGAGGTTTGGACCGACCTGCCCGGTGTTCAGCTTTACTGCGGCGGCTGGCTTGAAAAGGACAACACCCGCGGTAAGGGTGACAGCATTGTAAAATTTCGCCGAGGTGCTGCACTTGAAACACAGTTTTATCCGAACTCCATTAACCTCAGCAATTTCCCATTCAGATATGTTGAAGCAAATGAGGAATTTAAAACAACAACGGAATTCAGATTCTCCATACTGTAACAAAGAGAAAGCCCGTCACTTGCGTGACGGGCTTCCCAAATATTAAAGGCAAAAATTCAAAAAACCACTTCACGGACACTGTGAAGTAATTATTTGACGCAGGGGGTGATGTCATCCCCCTAAAAATCATTATACATCATTCGTTGTAATTTGTCAATAACAAATGTTGTATTGTGCAATAATACCCTTGTGAGGTGTTATTATGCAATACTATCCAAGAATACGTGACCTGCGTGAGGACCGTGATTTAACACAGACTCAGCTTGTTCAGATACTGAAAATGCACAAAACAACATACACAAACTATGAACAGGGCAAGCGTGAGCCGCCTTTGGAATTTATTGTTAAGCTTGCCAAGTTTTATGACGTAACGATTGATTATATTGCAGGGCTTACAAACACACCCTCACCCTATAACAAAGATTAAAGGTACTGACCGATTAAGGACAGTACCTTTTTCATTTCACTATTCAGCGTTCGGGATAATCTAAATCCCTCGGCAAGCCTAAAACATAATCGGCTGATACGTTATAAAATTTACATAATTTAATTAAATCATCAATAGAAAATCTTGCATTTCCATTTTCAAGATGTGCATATCCCTGTTGTGATTTGTTAATAATCTTGCCAATCTGTAATTGGCTAAAATCATTATCTATTCGAAGTCCTTTTAATCTATCTACATAATCCATATTATCACCCCTGTAAATATTACCATACTCACAAATTGAGTATTGACAATTACTCAACATTTGAGTATACTATGTGATAAGGAGGTGTAACAATATGTCAAATAACAATGATTATTATAGGTTAATTGACAAAGAAGCATATGAAAAATACCAAAAACTCAGGAAACTCAGATTAGAAGCTGCGGAAAACATTGATTTTGTGAGAATGCTGACCTTAAGGCTTTTCATTTATATTGACTTGCTGGATAATGATTTATATGACTATAATGAACTTTTAACAGACCTTAGAATGACTGTCACGGATTTATATAACTATTCACTTGATTACAGCAATATGCTTAAGGATTATTTTGAATAAGATAATATACACGGGCTCTTAAAATGTCGCCGCAAAGTTAAACAAATGAAAAAAGGACTTGGGGAAAACCCAAGTCCTTTGATTTGCTGTTAAGCTGAACTTATTTAAGCTCAATCTTAGCGCCAGCCTCTTCAAGCTTAGCCTTGAGAGCCTCAGCGTCTGCAGTTGGAACAGCCTCTTTGATAGTTGAAGGAGCACCGTCAACAATCTCCTTAGCCTCTTTAAGACCAAGACCTGTTGCCTCACGAACTGCCTTGATAACCTGAATCTTGTT
>DKYL01000021.1:0-3445 GCA_002493325.1 Ruminococcaceae bacterium UBA7101 | reverse complement strand
TGCCTTGATAACCTGAATCTTGTTGCCGCCTACTTCTGCAAGTACTACGTCAAACTCAGTCTTCTCGTCAGCTGCTGCTGCACCGCCGTCTGCCGGTGCTGCTACTGCTACTGCTGCTGCAGCGCTTACGCCGAACTCTTCTTCTACTGCTGATACGAGCTCTGAAAGCTCAAGAACTGTGAGAACCTTAAGCTCTTCAACAATTGCCATAACTTTTTCTGATGCCATTTTATTTTCCTCCGATAAAATTTTTATTTTTTAAAGTAAAATTTGAATTTAATTATTCTGCTGTTTCTTCAGCAGGTGCTTCCTCTGCAGGAGCCTCCTCAGCCGGAGCAGCTTCCTCTGCAGCCGGTGCGCAAGCCTCAACGCCGCCCTTATCAACGATAGCCTGAACTCCACGAGCAAAAGCTGCGATAGGTGCATTGAATACGTTGCAAACTGTAGCAAGAAGAACCTCTCTTGATGGCAGCTTTGACAGAGCGATGAGCTTTTCAAGAGTGATAACCTCACCATCCAAATAACCGCTCTTTAATGAGAAGTTATTGTGTGTGTCAGCATACTTACCAAGAATACGTGCTGATGCTACGTAATCATCTGTTGATGTTGCGATTGCTGTTGTGCCTTCAAGAACTGAATCAAGACCTTCAAGACCTGCGTCCTGTGCTGCTCTGCCCAGGATTGAGTTCTTAACTACTGTGTACTCAACGCCTGCTTCACGAAGCTCTCTACGAAGCTTTGTGTCGTCCTCAACGTTAATACCCTTGTAGTCAACAACTACACCTGCACAAGAATTCTTAATTCTTTCTGAAAGGTCAGCAACCATTTGCTTTTTCTTTTCAAGAATTGCTGTACTTGGCATTATTAAACCTCCATAAATATTTGCCGCAAAAGCGGTCTTTATGGCTGTATCAGCTAAATAAAAAGTGCATTCCAAAGATATGGAATGCACGTAACAATCAATAAACATGAGTTAGTTGAAAGTTCATTCCTCGGCAGGCGTTAAACTTACGCAGAAAACTGCACCTGCTGTCTTTGGCTGAACAGCTATTGTATTTTAACACAAGGCATTCACCTTGTCAATACCAAAGTATTAAATTACTCAGCAGTAACTGCTGCAGTACCAACCTTGTTAGGATTGATTTTGATGCCGGGACCCATTGTTGAAGCAACGGCTACTGACTTAATATACTGACCCTTAGCTGCTGCAGGCTTAGCCTTGATGATAGCGTCAAGAAGAGCATTGAAGTTCTCCATAAGCTTATCAGCACCGAATGAAGCCTTGCCGATTGGGCAGTGAATGATGTTTGTTTTGTCAAGACGGTATTCAATCTTACCAGCCTTAGCCTCCTGAACAGCCTTAGCAACATCCATTGTTACTGTGCCTGCCTTTGGTGACGGCATAAGACCACGAGGACCGAGAACCTTACCAAGACGACCAACGAAGCCCATCATATCAGGTGATGCGATTGCAACGTCGAAATCCATCCAGCCGCCTGAAATCTTCTGAACGAGGTCAGCATCACCAACAACGTCAGCGCCAGCCTCCTCAGCAGCCTTTGCAAGGTCGCCCTTAGCGAATACTGCAACTCTTACATCCTTACCGGTACCGTTTGGCAGAACAACTGCACCACGAACCTGCTGGTCAGCGTGACGTGAGTCAACACCAAGACGGATATGAGCCTCGATAGTTTCATCAAACTTAGCTGTTGCAGTCTTGATTGAAAGGTCAAGAGCCTCAGCTGTTTCATATAAATTTGCACGGTCAATTAATTTTGCACCGTCTACATATTTCTTACCATGTTTCATATTAAATTACCTCCAGTGGTTAATCGGATACTTCCTCCCACAAGGGAATTAGTCTTCTACTACTATACCCATGCTGCGTGCTGTGCCGGCGATCATTGACATTGCTGCCTCAAGTGAAGCTGCGTTTAAGTCAGGCATCTTTGTTTCTGCAATCTTCTGAACATCAGCCTTAGAGATTGTAGCAACCTTATTCTTGTTCGGAACACCTGATGCCTTGTCGATACCGCAAGCCTTCTTGATAAGAACTGCTGCAGGTGGTGTTTTTGTAACGAATGTGAATGAACGGTCTTCATAAACTGTGATTACAACAGGGATGATAAGACCAACATCATTCTTTGTTCTTTCATTGAACTCTTTTGTGAATGACATAATGTTTACACCATGCTGACCAAGAGCAGGACCAACAGGTGGTGCCGGTGTAGCTTTGCCGGCAGGAATTTGAAGTTTAATTAAACCTACTACCTTCTGTGCCATAATAATTTCCTCCTAATAATGTGGTAAATGGCGAGATTTCAAATCTCTCCCACCATTATAGGCAAAACGGCAATTTCACCTACAATGATAATAAGCAGATATACTGCGAATTACTGAATTTATTCATCGACCTTTTCAAGCTGGTCAAGCTCAAACTCAACAGTGTTTTCCCTGCCGAACATAGACACGGTAACATGAACGCTGTTGTTAGGAATATCAATTTCATCAACAGTACCTGAGAAGCCCTCAAGCGGTCCGTCAATAACATTAACAAGGTCGCCGACCTCATACTGAACCTCAACACTTACCTTTTCAAGGCAATTGTTCTTAACCTCTTCATCAGTAAGCGGCATAGGTTCACCCTCAGGACCGACAAAGCCTGTGCAGCCACGGATGTTGCGCACAACATACCAGCTGTCATCAGTCATTACCATCTTAACGAAAACGTAGCCAGGCATCAGCTTTCTTTGGTATTCCTTTTCAGTTCCGTCGCTCTTAAGCTCCTTCACTGTTTCTGTTGGGATTGCAACCTCGTGAATCAAATCATGAAGATTACGATTTTCCACAACTGTTAAAATGTTGCTTGCTACCTTGTTCTCATAGCCAGAGAAGGTATGTGCAACATACCATTTTGCTTCTTCCATTAATAACAAGCCTCCCGAAATAAAATACTTAACAAAAACTGCAAATAATTACTCGGCTGCTTCTGTTGTGCTTTCAGCAGTAGTATCTTCCTGAGTTGTTTCACCGTCTGCTGTTGAATCAACATCCTGTGATACTGAGGTTGACTCCTTATCAGCAAGGCTCTTGATACCCTTCATTCCGAGAGAAAGAACAGTATCAACACCATAAATTGCCACACCGACAATTGTGCAGACAATAATTACGATAATTGTATTTCTAAGCACCTCTTTCGGCTTAGCCCATACAACCTTCTTGCCCTCTGATTTTACACTTTTAAAGAATGACGCAATGGATTTAAAAGGATTCTTTCTTGACTTCTTTTTTGTGTCCTTGGACTTTTCAGCTTTTTCAGCCTTCTTTGAAGTCTTCTTTTCTTCAGCCATTTTCGTCCTCCTATTACTTTGTTTCTCTGTGAAGTGTGTGCTTCTTACAGAAACGGCAATACTTGTTCATTTCAAGTCTGTCAGGTGAATTCTTC
>DKYL01000073.1 GCA_002493325.1 Ruminococcaceae bacterium UBA7101 | reverse complement strand
CCGCCTGTTACCAATACTGCCATAATGCTTCCTCCGAATTAATTTATTTTACATAAATGATTTATGTATTTGGATGATATTATTGTATGTTCAAATCATGTGTATATTAATATGCTTTTCCCCAGTAGAGCATTTTTTTAGCAGGCTTGCCGCAGCATACGCAGGTATCACTGATGTTCTCCTGATCAAACGGAATGCAGCGTGAGCCTACACCTGTAAGCTCCTTGACCTTATCCTCACATTCCTCATCACCGCACCACATTGCTTTAACAAAGCCGTCACCGTTTTCTTCAAGTGCCTTGATGATTTCGTCTGTTGAGGTGCATCTGTAAGTTCTGTTTTCTCTGTTTTCAAGCGCCTTTGCATAAAGTCCGTCACGAACCTCCTGCAGCTTCTGAAGAATAACTGTTTCAATATCATCAAGTGAAACGACAGTCTTTTCTCTGTTGTGACGTGTAACAACTACACACTGATTATTTTCAATATCCTTAGGTCCGAGCTCAACTCTTACAGGAACACCCTTCATTTCATATTCTGCAAATTTCCAGCCGGGTGAGTTGTTGCTGTCGTCAATCTTAGCTCTGCAAACCTTCTTTAATCTTTCTGTAAGCTCGTTAGCCTTATCAAGAACGCCCTCTTTATGCTGAGCAATAGGAAGAACAATTGCCTGAATCGGTGCAACAGCAGGCGGAAGTACAAGACCGTTGTCATCACCGTGTGTCATGATGATTGCACCGATGAGTCTGGTGGTTACACCCCATGAGGTCTGATGAGGGTATGTAAGCTGATTTTCTTTATTGGAATACTGAATTTCAAATGCCTTTGCAAAGCCGTCGCCGAAATAGTGGCTTGTGCCTGCCTGAAGTGCCTTGCCGTCGTGCATAAGCGCCTCAATACAGTAGGTGCGCTCTGCACCTGCAAATTTGTCGCTTTCGGTTTTCATACCCTGAACAACAGGCATTGCCAAATCCTCCTGACAGAATTTGGTGTAAACATTAAGCATTTTTTCTGTTTCCTCAATAGCCTCTTCTGCTGTTGCGTGAAGGGTGTGACCCTCCTGCCATAAAAATTCACGGGAACGAAGGAAAGGTCTTGTTGTCTTTTCCCATCTTACAACAGATACCCACTGATTATATAATTTTGGTAAATCTCTGTGAGAATGAACAATATCCTTGAAGTGCTCGCAGAACAGTGTTTCACTTGTAGGACGGACACAGAGTCTTTCCTCAAGCTTCTCATTGCCGCCGTAGGTTACCCAGGCACATTCAGGTGCAAAGCCCTCAACGTGGTCAGCCTCCTTCTGCAGCAGACTTTCGGGAATAAACATCGGCATATTTACATTTTCGTGACCGGTTGCCTTGAACATGCCGTCAAGTATTCTCTGAATATTTTCCCATATAGCATAGCCGTAAGGTCTGATAACCATACAGCCTTTAACGCTTGTGTAGGATACAAGCTCTGCTTTTTTACATACGTCGGTGTACCATTTTGCAAAATCCTCATCCATTGAGGTGATTGCATCCACCATTTTTTTCTGATCCTTTGCCATATCTGAACTCCTTATATAGATGTTATAAATAAAATACTTGAATACTTATTATATACGAAATGGAATGATATGTAAATATGTAAAATTTATTTTTATTAATGAATAATTATGTTTTTGTCATATAATAAATTTGTGCAATATTGCTAATGTGTCCAAATGTTTATTTTTGTTAATAATTTCAATTGATTTTGTTAATATTTGGGTGTATAATGTTAAACAAATTGAAAAATGGGGGGTGACAGTAACGATTAGTCCAATTAACGCTAAGCTTGATTTACAGCACGAGTTAACGGAGCAGCTCAATATTGAAGAGGTGTTCAGCTTTAATATCGGAGGTGTGAAAATCGGCTTTGATGAAGCAACTGTTGTGTCATGGATTATTATAGCAGCGCTTTCTGTATTGGCATTAATCTTAACGAGAAATTTAAAGGTCACCGGTAAAATATCAAAAAGGCAGCAGATTCTGGAGCTTTGCTATGAAAAGGCTGAGGGATTTTTTAAAGGAATTATGGGGGAAAAGGTTGAAAAGCATATTCCCTGGCTGATGAGTATGGCATTGTTTATCGGTACTTCAAATATGATTGGCTTGTTCGGATTTAAGCCGCCTACAAAAAGTATGCAGGTAACTGCCGCTATGGCAATAACAAGCATTGTTCTTGTTGAGTACTGTGCTTTTAAAGAAAAGGGCGTTTTGGGCAGACTGAAGGCGCTTACAAAGCCCATATGGGTTATAACACCGATTAATATATTAGAGGTGTTTACTAAGCCGCTTTCGCTTTGCATGCGACTTTTCGGTAATATTATTGCTGCTTTTACAATTATGGAGCTTATCAAAGCAGTTGTTCCATATGTGCTTCCTATGGTATTCAGTCTGTATTTTGATTTGTTTGACGGACTTTTGCAGGCTTATATCTTTGTATTCCTTACAGCACTTTATATTCAGGAGGCTGTTGAGGATGAGGAAGAGAAGAAGAAAAAGAAGCTGAAGAAGAAGGCTAAAAGGGCAAAGAAAGCTAAGAAAGCTTGATTTGCTAATAAATATTTTTAATGACTTTAAGGAGAAAAATTATGGGATTAATAGCAATTGGTGCAGGTATTGCAGTATTGGTTGGTATCGGTGCAGGTATCGGTATCGGTATTGCAACAGGTAAGGCAGTTGAGGCTCAGGCTCGTCAGCCTGAAATGGCAGGTAAAATTCAGACAACACTTATTCTCGGTGCAGCTCTTTCCGAGGCTACAGCTATCTATGGTCTTATCGGAGCTATTCTTATTATGGTATTGCTGAAATAATTAAGCAATTTTGATGAAAGGACATAGTTAAATGTTAAAATTTGACTTTAATTTTATTTGGACAATTATCAATCTGATTTTGTTCTTTGTGCTTATGAGATTTCTTCTTTTCAAACCGATTAAGAAGATACTGACACAAAGGCAGGAATTGATTGACAATCAGTTCAGGGATGCTGAAAATGCAAGGGAACAGGCTGATTTGTTAAAAAATCAGTATGAGTCTGAGCTTGCAGGTGTTGAGGACGAAAAAAAGCAGATTATCACCGATGCCAGAGCAGATGCAAAGGCTGAATACGATAAGATTGTGAACCGTGCACAGACTGATGCAGACAGAATCAAATCAGATGCCCGCAAGGCGGCAGATGCCGAAACGGAAAAGGCACGTCTTGCTGTCAAAGAAAGTATTGCTCAGCTTGCAATGGAAACCGCTGAAAAGATAGTTGGTGAAAAAACCTCGGCTGAAATTGACAGCGGTATATATGACAAATTTTTAAATGAAAGCAGTGATGATGAATGATTCAGAATATTGACAAATATCTTGAAGCGCTGCTTTCATCAAATGTCAGTGTTTCAGGTCTTGAGGATGCACTGAAAATACTCAGTTCAAGTGATGAGCTTGTTCAGATTCTTGATAACCCCAATGTTTCACCAAGCGAAAAGAGAACGGTTATTGAGGATTTATTTGCACCGTCGGTGAGGGATTTTCTGACTGATCTTGCAGAACAGAGCAGCACGTCTGATTTTGAGGAAATTTTGTGTGCCTATATAAAAGAGCTTGATAAAAAAAATAATATTGCCAGTGCAACCGTATATTGCACAACTCCGCCGAATGATGAGCAGCTTGAGGGTATAAAAGCGTTTGTCTGCAAGGAAGAAAATGCAGGCGAGGCAAAGATTGATATTGTTAAGGATGACAGCCTTATCGGCGGTTTTATCATCAGGGTTAACAGCAAGGAGTTTGATTTCAGCCTGAAAACAAAGCTGGAGAATATCAAGGCTCAGGTTATGAAAAAAGCCCGTGAAAGCTCTGTTGACAATGCATCTGTTATTTCTGTTTTAAGACAGGATATCAGGGATTTTGAATATAAATATGACGGTGAGGAAATCGGCACTGTTATCAGAGTCGGTGACAGCATTGCAACTGTTCACGGTCTTGACCATGCAATGTATGGTGAAATCGTTGTTTTTGACAATGGAGCTAAGGGTATGGTGCAGGATATTAAGAAGCATCAGATTGGTGTTATTCTTTTTGCAGGTGATACAGGTATTCACCAAGGCTCAAAGGTCAAAAGAACGCATAAAAATGCAGGTGTGCCTGTTGGCGATGGCTTTATAGGAAGAATTGTCAATGCACTCGGTGAGCCTATTGACGGCAAAGGCGATATTGCGGCTGATGATTACAGACCTGTTGAACAGCCTGCTCCCACAATCGTTCAGCGTAAAAGCGTTGATACGCCGCTTGCAACGGGAATTTTGTCTATTGACTCTATGTTCCCTATCGGCAGGGGTCAGCGTGAGCTGATTATCGGTGACAGACAGACAGGTAAAACCTCTATTGCTCTTGATACAATTATTAATCAGAAGGGCAAGGACGTAATCTGTATTTATAATGCAATCGGTCAGAAGGCATCAAGCGTTGCAAAGCTTGTTCATACACTTGAAAAGGCAGGGGCAATGGATTATACCATCATTGTTTGCTCCACAGCCTCAGACCCTGCATCATTACAATATATTTCACCATATTCTGCAACAGCTATGGCAGAGTATTTTATGTATCAGGGCAAGGATTGTTTAATCGTATATGACGATTTAAGCAAGCATGCGGTTGCATACCGTGCTTTGTCACTGCTTTTGGAAAGAAGTCCGGGACGTGAGGCATATCCGGGTGATGTTTTCTATCTTCATTCACGTTTGCTTGAGCGTTCAAGTAAGCTAAGTGATGATTTGGGCGGCGGTTCCATAACAGCACTGCCTATTATTGAAACACAGGCAGGCGATGTGTCTGCATATATTCCTACAAACGTCATTTCAATTACTGACGGACAGATTTTCCTTGAAAGCGATTTGTTCTTCAGCGGTATGCGTCCTGCTGTTAATGTAGGTCTTTCCGTATCCCGTGTAGGCGGTGCAGCACAGACAAAGGCAATGAAAAAGGCGGCAGGCTCCCTGCGTATTGACCTTGCTCAGTTCAGAGAGATGGAGGTCTTCACACAGTTCTCCTCTGATTTGGATGAGGAAACCAAGGCAGGTCTTGATTACGGTAAGGGTCTTATGGAGCTTTTAAAGCAGCCCCTTGGCAGACCGCTTTCACTTGCCGATATGGTTATTACGCTTGTTGCCGCAACAGGCAGAAGATTTATGGATATTCCTGTCAATAAAATCAAGCAGTTCCAGATGGATATGCTTGAATATGTTAATTCAAATTATGCCGGCATCGTATCAACCATTGAAACCGATAAGGTGCTGGAGGATTATATAAGAGAACAGATTTTAGATGCAGTCGATGAATTTAAGAAGGTAAACAATGGCTAATTCCCGTGAAATTCAAGCCCGTATGAAGTCGATTAAGGACACAATGAAAATCACCAACGCTATGTGTATGATTTCAAGCTCCAAGCTTCAGAAGGCGAGGAAGGACCTTAAAAATACCGAGCCGTATTTCTATGCAATTCAGGACGCACTGGCAAAAATACTTGACCTTTCACCCGAAACGGGCAGTGAGTTTTTTAATGAAAGGGAGAACATACCCAAGAAGGAACGAAAACAGGGCTATATTGTAGTTACTGCAGATAAGGGTATGGCAGGTGCATATAACCACAATGTTATAAAAATTGCTGAAAAAGAGGCTTTGTCTGATAACAAGAATATGCTTTTTGCTGTCGGGCAGGTTGGTCGAAGATATTTTGAAAAAAAGAATATTCCTGTTGATATTAATTTTAAATATACGGCACAGAATCCGAATATGAACAGGGCAAGAATAATCAGCGAGAAAATGGTTGACCTGTTTAAAAGCGGTGAGCTTGACGAGGTTTATATCGTTTATACAAGAATGTTGAATTCCGTTACCTTTAATGCAGAAATCAAACAGCTTCTGCCTTTGAAGAAGGTGAAAAGCATTCATGCAGATGAAAACAATTATCAGACCTGCTATTTTGAACCAAGTGTTGATAAGGTTTTCGATTATATTATTCCGAATTACATTGCAGGCTTTGTTTACGGTGCACTTGTTGAATCTTATTGCTCTGAGCATAATGCAAGAATGATGGCTATGCAGACTGCAACCGATGCTGCAAAGGATATGCTGAAGCAGCTTGGTATTGAATTTAACCGTGCCAGACAGGCAGCTATTACGCAGGAAATAACTGAGGTAATAGCAGGTGCCAAGGCACAGAAAAACAAAATGAAGTAGGAGGTGTCCTTTAAATGAATAAAGGTAAAATTGTTCAGGTAATGGGTCCTGTTGTTGATGTTGAGTTTGAAGGCGATTTACCAAATATTAAGGACGCTCTTGAGGTTACTGTTGACGGCAAAAGACTTGTTATGGAGGTCAGCCAGCATATCGGCTCAGGCTGTGTGCGCTGTATTATGCTTGCTGCATCTGAGGGTCTTTGCAAGGATATGGAGGTTACTGCCACAGGTGATGCGATTAAAGTGCCTGTCGGTAACAGAACACTCGGCAGACTGTTCAATGTGGTGGGTGAAACCATTGACGATGGTGAAACACTCGACGATGCCGAGCATTGGTCCATTCACAGAGGTGCTCCGTCATTTGAGGAGCAGTCAAGTCAGGTTGAAATACTTGAAACAGGCATTAAGGTTATTGACCTTTTGACACCTTATCAGAAGGGCGGAAAGATTGGTCTTTTCGGCGGTGCAGGTGTAGGTAAAACCGTGCTTATTCAGGAGCTGATTACAAATGTAGCAACCCAGCACGGCGGTTATTCCATCTTCACAGGTGTTGGTGAGCGAAGCCGTGAGGGCAATGACCTGTGGAAGGAAATGGGCGAAAGCGGTGTTCTTGAAAAAACAGCACTGGTTTTCGGTCAGATGAATGAGCCGCCGGGAGCAAGAATGCGAGTTGCCGAAACAGGTCTTACAATGGCAGAATATTTCCGTGATATTGATCATCAGGATGTACTGCTCTTTATTGATAATATTTTCCGTTTTGTTCAGGCAGGCTCTGAGGTATCTGCTCTTCTCGGCAGAATGCCTTCAGCCGTTGGTTATCAGCCTACACTGGCAACAGATGTGGGTGAGCTGCAGGAGCGTATTGCTTCCACAAAGAACGGCTCTATTACATCTGTTCAGGCAGTATATGTTCCTGCCGATGACCTGACAGACCCTGCTCCTGCAACAACCTTTGCACACCTTGATGCTACAACGGTTCTTTCAAGAAAAATTGTTGAAAAGGGTATTTACCCTGCAGTTGATCCTCTTGAGTCAAACTCACGTATTCTTGAGGCTGATGTTGTCGGTGAAGAGCATTATGAGGTTGCAAGAAAGGTGCAGGCTTATCTGCAGAAATACAAGGAGCTGCAGGATATTATTGCAATTCTCGGTATGGAGGAGCTGTCTGACGAGGATAAGCAGATTGTGTACCGTGCCAGAAAGATTGAAAAGTTCCTGTCACAGCCGTTCCACGTTGCAGAGGCATTTACGGGTATTCCCGGTGTTTATGTGCCTGTTAAGGAATCGGTAAAGGGCTTCAAGGCAATTGTTGACGGTGAGGTTGACGATGTTCCCGAAATGGCATTTTTCAATGCAGGAACAATTGACGACGTTCTGAAAAAAGCAGAGCAAATGAAATAAGGTGACCTTTATGAATACCTTTCAATTAAAAATTATTGCATCAAACCGTACCTTTTTTGACGGGGAGGCACAGCAGCTTGTTGTTCCGCTGGTTGACGGCGGCAGTCAGGGCTTTCTTGCAAAGCACGAAAACTGCGTTGTTCCCATTTATTCGGGTGAAATGAAAATAACAGATGCCGGCGGTAAAGAAATATCTGCATATGTTGGAAACGGATTTCTGGAATTTCTTGATAATACAGCAATTCTTGTATGTATTTCCGCCGAGCTGCCTGAGGAAATTGATGCACGCCGTGCACAGGAGGCGAAGGAAAGAGCTGAGGAGGATATGCGTCTTAAACGATCGCAGCGTGAATATTATCATTCACAGGCGAATCTGGCACGTGCAATGGATAGACTTAAAATTAAAAATCGTCATAATATATAAAAAACATCGGATATTACATTAAAGTAATATCCGATGTTTTTTATGCTAAGGAATACTTTTCACAGTATTCCTCAAAGGTTTCCATAAATGATGAGTTTGTATTTTTTATTCCCTTGGAATATTGGTGAATACGGTAGCTTTTCTGTGAAAGCTCAATGATGCAAAGTGCAAGATTTGAGCAGTGGTCGGCAATCCTTTCAAGTGAATTTATTATGTCGAAAAACAGTATTCCGTTTTCAATATTGCACTGCGTGTTTTCCATACGCTTGGAGTGCTTTGCCTTTATCTGAACCTTAAGATTGTCAATAACCTGTTCAAGAGGTTCAATTTGGTTTGCAGCGTCCACATCATCATGGATGAAAGCTGATACCGCATTTTCGGCAATTTCCTTAACGGCACTGCTCATAATTTCCAGTTCCTCGTTTGCTTCCGCGCTGAAGTGGATTTTTTCCTTGTGCATATGCTGTTTTACTCTCAGTATGTTATATGCATAGTCGCCGATTCTTTCAAAGTTGCCTATTGCGTGTGAAAGCATGGAAAGCCGTACCGAATTGTTTAAGTTTAATTCTCCTGCACTGATTTTTACAAGATAGGTTTCAAGCTCGTCCTCATATTTGTCAAGGATTTGTTCGTTTTCTGTTATTTTATTGTTTTTTGAAGAAGAATATTTTTTTAATATATTCAGTGACAGTATTGTGTTTTCAAGTGCTGTATTTGCCATTGTGTTGCACTGCTCTTTCGCTTTGTCAATAGCATAGGCATTGGACAGAATGAATTTTTCGTCAATAAGCTCGCTTTTTTCATCCTTGCCGTTGGGTATAATCATACAAGCCAGCTTTTCAAGCCATTTGCCGAAGGGGAACAGAAGTACGGTTGAAAATACATTAAATAATGTGTGGATTGCCGCTATGCTTCCTGCGTTGATGCTTTCCTCAAAAATAGGCAGCTTCAGAATGCCTTTTACCGAGTAGAAAACAATCATTGCAGCAGCAACACCGATTGTGTTGAAAATCAGATGAATAACGGCGGTTCTTTTTCCGTTTTTGCTTGTGCCCACTGACGAAATAAGTGCCGTGATACAGGTTCCTATATTCTGACCCAGTATAATCGGAAAGGCTGAGGAAACTGTTATGGAGCCTGTTACCGCCAGTGCCTGAAGTATGCCGACGGATGCAGAGGAGCTTTGAATAACAGCAGTTAAAAGAGCACCTGCAAGTATGCCGAGTAGTGGGTTTGTAAACATAGTGAGAATACCTGTAAACTGAGGTACGTCTTTCAGCGGCTCAACTGCTGCACTCATATAGTCCATACCGAACATCAGTGTGGCAAAGCCAAGCATAATTGCACCGATGTTTTTCTTCTTTTCGCTTTTTCGTGAGAACAGAAGAAATACACCAATCATAGCAATAACAGGTGCAAAGGATGAAGGCTTGAGCAGCTTTATGAACATATTTGAGCCCTCAATACCTGTCAGCGAAAGCAACCAGCTCGTAACAGTGGTGCCGATGTTTGCGCCCATAATGATTCCCACAACCTGATGCAGTGTCATAATTTTTGAGTTAACAAAGCCTACCGCCATAACGGTTACTGCTGAGGAGCTTTGAATTACAGCGGTTACGCCTGCACCAAGGAGCAAGCCTTTAAATCGGTTGCTTGTCATTTTTTCAAGCATGGTTTCAAGCTTTCCGCCGCTAAGTTTTTCAAGGGAGGTTCCCATATAATTCATTCCGTAAAGAAAAAGGGCAAGTCCTCCTATAAATTGTAATAAATCAAATATTGTCATTTTATCACCTCAGCTACATTCTAATTATTTACAATTAAGTGCTTATTTAGAAGTGGTAAAACTTGCGTAAAAAAATTTATAAAATGTAAAAAGCATATTAACAAATAAAAGCTTTTGTTAATATGCTTAATCTAAATTTAACATTTAATTTTTATTGATACCGAAAGCAAGGCTGAAAGTAAGCATGCAATGGGGATTGAAAGCCATATTCCTGTTAAACTGAATATTTGCGGAAGCACGGCTAACAGAATTAATAAAAATACCAGTATGCTCGCACTTGAAATAATCGCTTTTGCTTTTTTGCCCGTCGATTGAAAATATGAGCTGAGAATAATTACAATCGGCATAAGAATCAGTGCAGGCGATATGATTTGCAAAGCCACTGCACCGTCACGGATTATTTCTGAATTATCGGTAAAAATGCTTATGAAATAATCAGGTATAATCATAACTGCAATCAAGGCAATTACTGAATATGCTTCTGTAATAAGCAAGCCGAAATTCAGTGTGCTTTTTATTCTTGCTCTATTATCAGCACCGTGGTTATAGCCTATGATTGGTGATACTGCCTGGGCAACAGAATTAATCGGAACAATGGCAAGTGTTGCGATTTTGCTTAAATAAGCAAAAATATTTATTCCCACTGAACCTCCGAATTTTGAGAGCAGTCTGTTAATCAGCAAAAATATCAGTGACATACTGCTCATCTGTATTAAGGTCGGTATGCCTATGATAACAATGTCCTTTGCTGTTTGACGATTGATTTTTATTTCACTGAAATCCTGACAGCTTATTTTTGTAAAGAATATTACACTCATTAAAAAGCTGGTGAAATAACCGATAACGGTTGCAAGTGCTGCACCCTTTACGCCCATATTTAACAGATTGATAAATACATAATCAAGAGCAATATTTACTGCTGTCGGTATGAGCCATATGGCAAGTGAATAGCCCATTCTGCCTTCGGCACGTATAATGGATGAAAAGCCTGTTGAAAATACATTCCCTACAAGAATTATGGAAAGGTATTCCTTTGCATAAGGCAGTATATCAGTGGTAACACCTGTCAGTTTTAAAATCGGTGACATAAACAGGAAACCGATAAGTGTTGTAATAACAGCCGTGCTGTAAAAAATCAGCATAGCATTTGCAGTTACACTGCCTGCTTTTTTATAATCTTTTTCACCAAGGTGCTTTGCTGCAAGTGCAGCAGCACCGCCGCCCACCATCTGAGCAATACCCGCCTGTATCATCATAAAAGGGAATACAACCGATACTCCGCCCATTGCGTCATCACCAACACCGTGGCTGATGAACAGGGTATCAATAATGTTATAAAGTGCATCAAAAAACAGTGCAAAAAAGGTTGCTGATGAATAGGAAAGTATCAGCTTTGGTATTGCCTTTGTTTCCATTTCAACTGCTTTGTTTTTGTTCTTATCCATTTTTTAATACCTTGAAAGCATTCTTGAAAATACATTTGTAGCATATAACATTTCTCCACCAGCCGAAGTGATGTGGGGTGTAGCGGTAATATTTTTCTACTTCCTGAATAACACCAATAAGTCCCTGTGCAAAAGCGTATCTTATTTCGTTTTCACGATTGATTTCAATAGGCTTATCGGCGATTCTGTTATACACCTCAATAGATTTTTGTTTTGATTTGAAACTGAATATAGGATTATTGTCAACATAGATAAAGTCAAATATTCTGTCACCCCAGAAGCTTCTTTCAGGGTCAATCCAGCAATACTCGGTTTTACCGTTTTTATCCTTACAGCAAATTACATTCGCATCCCACAAGTCATAGTTAACCATTGTGCATTCAACTTTCATAAGTATGTCTTTATACTTATGGGCATATTTTAACAGCTTTTCACCGTTTGCGGAACGCTTGCCGACACGCTTTGCATCAGTAAGCAAATTTTGAATCATAGAGCAAAGTGCATCATACCAGTTGTCATAAAGCTGATTCTGAATATATCCGTATCTGTCATTTTTTATTTTATGAATTTGTGACAGCATAAAAGCCGTGCTTTCTCTGACAGCATTAACACCAAGCTTGGCGGTGCTTCGCATTTCTCCGTCAAGCTTTTCCATAATAAAGTATTCGGTAGGAACAATACTTTTTGAATAATCGGTAAAGTATACCTCGGGCACTCTTATGTCTGTATGTCTTTTGATTTGGTCATACCAGAATACCTCGCTTGACATCATTTTGTCCTCATATGTCAAAACGGGTATACTGCTGTCAGGTGCCAGCTTTAAAACATAGCTTTTGTCTGCTTTAATCTCAAATACAGCATTATATTCGCCACTGCCAAGCGGTGAAATACTTTTTATATTATCAATGCCGAAATGATGAAAAATTTCTTTTATTTTGCTGTTGCTTATTGCGAATTTTGTTTTGCTTACCATAATGCTTTCCTCCTTCTTTAATTGCATATTACTATATACGTTAGAGGACAGTCAAGCGGTTTGCATTATTGATATAGGAATTATGATATTATCAAAGAAAAACAGAGGTTTTTCAACCTCTGTCAACCTCTGTACGGATAATTATTCATAATCTTTGATTCTGTCCATTTTTGTTTCGCCCAGTATGACGATACCGTGGTCATATAAAAGCTGTGCGGTTATTCCGTTGCCTCTTATTGTCTTGCCGCTGAAACTTCCGTCATATATTTCGCCGAAGCCGCAGCTCGGGCTTCGTTCTTTAAGTATTGCAAGCTGGCAGCCGCTTTCTTCTGCTACATAAAGTGCTTTTTCTGCACCGTCGTTAAATGCCTCTGTCAAATCTTCACCTGTTTTGGAGTAAAGCCTGCCGTTTTTTATTTCACCGGGCACTCTCGGAATGGGAAGACCGCCGAAGCATTCAGGGCAGATAGGGATCAGCTTATGCTTTTTGCCAAGCTCAAGGATTTCATCACATTTGTTATTGCCGCCGCTATATTTGCAGTTTTCACCAAGCAGGCAGGCACTCACCAGAATTTTCATCACTTTCTCCTTTTTCCGATTATTATAAAAAATCCCAAAATAAATACAATAAGAATTATAGCAAATATAAGGGTTAACGGTTTCCCTAAAAAGGGAATATGACCTGCAACTGCGATGATACCGATGATAATAAACAGCACCGCAATGAATACAGATAGGATTACTGCAATTTTTTTATTGTTCATTCAACCTGCTCCCTTATCATTAATCTTTAAAAATATATTACCATATTATTAAGCTGCTGTCTATATTATGTGATTTCAAATATTAAAATTTGATGTCAAAATATGAAAATATGTTGAAAATTTGCACAATAAGTAATACTATATAACTATATTATAGTGGCGGTATGTTTTTATGTATTTACTTGAACAGAAAATACTCAGCGAAGGCGAAGTGTATGAAGGCAATATTTTAAAGGTTGACGGATTTCTTAACCATAGGATTGATGTGCCCTTTATGAAAGAGGTTGCCAAGGAATTTCATAGATTATTTATGGAGGACGGCGTTAACAAAATTCTGACTATTGAAGCATCAGGTATAGCTATAGGTGCGTTGGTAGCCGAAGAGTTTGGCTGTCCTTTGGTATTTGCCAAGAAAACAAAGACCAAAAATATTGCAGGTGATGTTTATACCTCAAAGGTTGAATCCTTCACCCACGGCACTACATATGATATTCTGGTTTCCAAACGCTTTCTTGATGAAAATGACAAAATCCTTATTGTTGATGATTTTCTTGCAGTGGGCAATGCTCTCAACGGCTTGATTGAGCTGGTTGAAAAAAGCGGTGCTCAGCTTGCAGGCTGCGGTGTCGCCATCGAAAAGGGCTTTCAGCACGGAGGGGACAAGCTTCGTGAAAAGGGTATCAAGGTTGAATCCCTTGCTATTGTTGAAAGTATGGACCACGAAACAGGTCAGGTTTATTTCAGAAAATAATTTTTGGTTATTCGGCTTTTGCCTTATAATAAAATTTTTTGTACGGAGGAAAAAGAAATGAAAATTTCAAAGAAAATTGTCGCTGTGCTTTTAGCTGCTCTTTTTGCAATCGGCTGTTTTGCAGGCTGCTCGGCAGATAAACCCGCAGATGACAATACAGGCACATCTAATGCTGCTGAAACAAAGGTTAAGGTTGGCTTTATCTATCTTCACGATGAGAACTCAACCTATGACAAGAACTTTTTGGATGCTGCAAAGGCTGCTTGTGAGAAAAAGGGCGTTGAAATGGTAAATAAGGTTAACATTGAAGAGAATGACTCTTGTAAAGAGGCTGCTCTTGACCTTGTTGACCAGGGATGTAATGTTATTTTTGCTGACAGCTTCGGTCACGAGGACTATATGATTGAGGCAGCTAAGGCAAATCCTGATGTTCAGTTCTGTCACGCTACAGGTACAAAGGCTCATACTGAGAACCTTCCTAATTTCCACAATGCATTTGCATCTATTTATGAGGGTCGTTACCTTGCAGGTATTGCAGCAGGTATGAAGCTGAATGAGATGATCGAGTCAAAAGAGATTACTGCTGAGCAGGCTAAGATGGGTTATGTCGGTGCTCATCCATATGCTGAGGTTAAGTCAGGCTACACCTCCTTCTATCTCGGTGCGAAGTCCGTTTGCCCTTCAGTGACTATGGAGGTTACCTTCACAGGCTCTTGGTATAATGAAACGCTTGAGAAGGAAGCTGCTACAAAGCTTATCTCAAACGGCTGTGTTCTTATCAGCCAGCACGCTGACTCAATGGGTGCACCTACTGCTTGCGAGAATGCCGGTGTTCCTAACGTATCCTATAACGGTTCAACTGCAAGCGCTTGTCCGAACACATTTATCGTATCTTCAAAAATTAACTGGGCTCCATATTTTGAGTATATGATTGACTGTGTTGCAACAGGCAAAGCAATTGACAAGGATTGGACAGGTACACTTGCTACCGATTCAGTTCAGTTAACAGACGTTAATGAAAAGGCTGCTGCAAAGGGCACAAAGGAAGCAATTGAAGCAGCTAAGGCAGACCTTGAATCAGGTAAGGTTCAGGTATTTGATACTTCTAAATTCACAGTTAAGGGTGAAACCCTTACAACCTATATGGCTGATGTAGACACTGACCCTGAGTTCAAGGGCGATACAGAGGCTGTTGCAGATGGTGCTTTCAAGGAATCTTTCCACCGTTCAGCTCCATATTTTGATATTGACATTGACGGAATTACACTTCTGTAAGTAATTTTGTAAAGTTACTATAAAAAACAATAAACTACCGTGGCGGTGAAAACCGTCACGGCATAGTTTTTTAAGGAGGAAGCTTATGGCAGACACTTTGGCATTAGAGTTAAAAGGTATAACAAAAACATTCGGCAGTGTCGTTGCAAACAAAGATGTTGATTTAAAGGTGTTCAAGGGCGAAATTCTTGCAATACTCGGCGAGAACGGCTCCGGTAAAACAACACTTATGAATATGGTTTCAGGCATCTATTATCCTGATGAGGGCGAAATCTTTGTTGACGGGGAGCCTGTTGTTATAGCTTCTCCTAAAGATGCATTCAAATATAAAATAGGTATGATTCACCAGCATTTCAAGCTGATTGATGTATTCACAGCTACTGAAAATATTGTGCTTGGTATTAACGACGGCAAAAAATTTAATATTAAAGAGGCAGAAAAGCGAGTACGCGAAATTACCGACAAATACGGATTTGTTCTTGACTTAAATAAAAAGATTTATGAAATGTCTGTTTCGGAAAAGCAGACAGTTGAAATTATTAAGGTGCTGTATCGAGGTGCTGACGTCCTTATTCTGGACGAGCCGACTGCAGTTTTAACACCGCAGGAAACTGAAAAATTATTTGATATTCTCCGCCGTATGCGTGCGGACAATAAATCAATTATCATAATTACACATAAGCTCCACGAGGTGCTTGATATCTCCGACAGAGTTACTACTCTAAGAAAGGGTGAATATGTCGGTACTGTCAACACCTGTGATGCAACGGAGCAGTCACTTACCGAGATGATGATGGGTGAAAAGGTTGATCTTAATATCAAAAGAGAAGAACCGAAGAATCCTGTTGAAAGACTTGTTGTTGAAAATCTGACAGTGGTGAACAGGGACGGCTCACTTGCTCTTGAAAATGTTGCGTTTAATGCCTACGGCGGTGAAATACTTGGTGTTGCAGGTATTTCAGGCTGCGGACAAAAGGAGCTTCTTGAGTCCATTGCAGGCTTGCAGCTTACCACAAAAAAATCAAGTATTCTTTATAAGCCTGATGACCTTGGTCCTCAGCAGCTTGTTGGAAAAAGTCCCAGAGAAATCCGCAAGCTCGGTGTTGCATTGTCCTTTGTTCCCGAGGACAGGCTTGGTATGGGTCTTGTAGGGAATATGGATATTATTGACAATATGATGCTTCGCTCTTATAAGTCAGGCAGGTCCTCCTTCCTCGACAGAAAAGGACCGAAGAGCTTAGCTGATAAAATTATAAAGGACCTTGAGGTTGTAACGCCGAATGCAACGACACCTGTCAGACGTCTGTCAGGCGGTAATGTGCAGAAGGTGCTTGTGGGCAGGGAAATTGCCGCACAGCCAAAGGTGCTGATGGTTGCATATCCTGTAAGAGGTCTTGATATTAATTCCTCTTATACGATTTATAATCTTCTTACTGAGCAGAAGAAAAAGGGCACTGCAATTATTTTTGTGGGCGAGGATTTGGATGTTCTGCTTGAGCTTTGCGACAGAATTATGGTTATGAATTCAGGCAGAATTACAGGCATTGTTGACGGCAAGACTGCCACAAAGGAAGAAATCGGATTTCTTATGACGAAAAGTGCAGACAGGGAGGGTGAATAATGAGCGGAAAAGTAAAAAAACACGAGCCTCCTTTTCATATTGCAAAAAGGGATTCACTCCCTGCATATAAATCATGGGGCATCAGACTGGCGGCAATTATCATTGCACTGATAGTGGCAGGTCTTGTTACTATGCTTTTGACAGGAGAAAATCCAATCAGTGTATACGGCACTATGATTGATGGTGCTTTCGGCTCATCAAGGCGAGTATGGAAGCTTCTGCAGAATCTTGCAATGCTGCTTTGCGTTTCACTGGCTGTTACGCCTGCGTTTAAAATGAGATTCTGGAATATCGGTGCCGAGGGTCAGGTGCTGATCGGCGGTCTTGCAACAGCAGGCTGTATGATAATGCTTGGCGGTAAGCTTCCGAACGCAGTGCTTATTATTGTTATGATTGCGGCAAGTATGCTTGCAGGTGCAGTATGGGCATTAATCCCTGCTTTTTTCAAGGCTAAATTCAACACAAACGAAACACTGTTCACATTGATGATGAACTATGTGGGTATTCAGCTTGTTTCCTATTTTGAAATGTATTGGGAAAATCCAAAAGGTTCAAGCAATATTGGTATTATCAATCAGGCTACCCACGACGGCTGGCTGCCTGTTATCGGCAATTATGATTATCTGCTCAATGTGATTGTTGTGCTTGCGTTAACGGTGTTTATGTATATTTATCTTAAATACAGCAAGCACGGCTACGAGCTTACAGTAGTAGGTGAAAGTGAGAACACCGCACGTTATATCGGTGTTAATGTTAAAAAGGTTATTTTGAGAACAATGGCACTGTCAGGTGCAATCTGCGGTATAGCAGGTCTGCTCCTTGTAAGCGGTACCAATCATACATTAAGCACAACAACCGCAGGCGGCAGGGGCTTCACTGCTATTATGGTGTCCTGGCTTGCGAAATTCAATCCGATAGTAATGGTGCTGACTTCACTGCTTTTGGCATTTCTGAACTGCGGTGCCGGTGAAATATCAACAGTTTATGGTTTTAATGAGTCATTTTCCGATATTATCACAGGTATTATTCTGTTCTTCATAATCGGCTCTGAATTTTTTATTAATTATCAGATTAAATTTCATCGTTCAGGCAAGGAGGTAAAGTAAATGATAACAGGTACAATTATTACTTTTCTCCAGCGTGCTGTAATGCAGGGTATTCCGCTGCTTTTCGGCTCAACGGGTGAAATTATGACAGAAAAATCAGGCAACCTTAATCTTGGTATACCCGGTATTATGTATGTTGGGGGTATCAGCGGTGTTATCGGTGCGTTCTTTTATGAAAACTCGCTGGCAAGTCCTGATGATGCAAACGGCTTTCTCGCAGTAATGATTCCGCTTCTTTGCTGTCTGCTGGGCTCATTTCTTATGGGACTTCTGTACTGCTTCCTTACGGTTACGCTTCGTGCAAATCAGAATGTAACAGGTCTTGCACTTACCACCTTCGGCGTGGGATTCGGTAACTTTTTCGGAGGCTCGCTTATTAAGCTGACAGGTGCGGATGTGCCCTCTGTTGCTCTGACTACAACAAGCAACTTTTTCAGGCAGGCTCTGCCAGGTGCAAAAACAACAGGCTGGTTCGGCGAAGCGTTTTTGTCCTATGGTTTTCTTGCCTATGCAGCAGTAATTATTGCAATCGCCTGTGCCTTTTTCCTTAAAAGGACAAAGGGCGGTCTTCACCTTCGTGCGGTTGGTGAAAATCCTGCAACAGCGGACGCGGCAGGTATTAATGTCAACAGGTCGAAATATCTTGCAACCTGTATCGGCAGTATGATTGCAGGTCTGGGCGGTCTTTACTACGTTATGGACTATGCCTGCGGCGTGTGGTCAAATGAGGGATTCGGCGACAGAGGCTGGCTTGCTATCGCACTTGTAATTTTTGCAATCTGGCGTCCTAATATGGGCATATTCGGCTCAATTATCTTCGGTGGCTTGTATATTGTTTATCTCTTTATACCGGGTCTGGCACTGCGCACACAGGAGCTTTTCAAAATGCTTCCGTATATTGTAACGATTATTGTTTTGATTTTTGTAAGCATTAAGAATAAAAAGGAAAACTGCGGACCGCAGTCCCTGGGCTTATCCTATTTCAGAGAAGAGCGATAAAGCAAATTTCCAAGAGGTGTTATGTTGATTATTCGTGAATTTCATAAATCAGACATTCAGCAGATGATTTCTATCTGGAATGATATTGTGGAGGAGGGAATTGCTTTCCCTCAGGAAAACTGCCTTGATGAAAAAGAAGGCTATGATTTCTTCTCTTCACAAAGCTATACTGCAGTTGCTGAAAGTGACGGAAAAATTGTGGGGCTTTATATTCTGCACCCAAACAATATCGGCAGATGCGGTCATATCTGCAATGCAAGCTATGCCGTTGATAAAAGCTTCCGAGGTCAGCATATCGGTGAAAAATTAGTGCTTGACTGTATGGAACAGGGCAAAAAGCACGGCTTTAAAGTGCTTCAGTTCAACGCAGTTGTTGAAAGCAATATCCACGCAAGGCATCTTTATGAACGTCTGGGATTTTCGCAGCTTGGCACAATTCCTGACGGCTTCCGACTGAAAAACGGACAGTATACAAATATCTGCCCTTATTATATTGCGTTATAAAACAGTAAACCACCGCAAATATATTTTGCGGTGGTTGTTATACGTATGAAAAAACCGAAGGTGCTGACCTTCGGTTTTGCTGTTATATCGGGAATTATCCTTCGTATTCGTCCTCGTTTTCCCAGTTGTGCCAGATGTTCTGAACATCCTCATTTTCCTCAAACATATCAATCATTTTTGACATTGCTTTCATATCGTCAGGATTTTCAAGACGAGTGTATGTCTGCGGAATATATGCAGGCTCTGAGGATACAATGCTGTAGCCCTTTGCCTCAAGCTCATCACGGATTGCACCAACGTCTGTTGCCTCTGTTCTGATTTCAAAAATATCCTCATCATCGGTAAGGAAATCTGTTGCACCTGCTTCAAGTGCATCCTCCATAAGCTGATCCTCGTCAACATCCTCCTTCTCAATAACGATTACGCCCTCTTTGCCGAACATAAAGGTTACAGAGCCGGGTGTGCCCATATTACCGCCTGCCTTGTCAAAGTAATGACGTACCTCGCTGGCAGTTCTGTTTCTGTTATCGGTCAGTGTTTCAACAACAACCGCAATACCTGACGGACCGTAGCCCTCATACACGATTTCCTCAAAATTAGCACTGTCGGTATCGCCTGCAGCCTTTTTGAGCATTCTGTCAATGTTATCGTTCGGCACATTGTTCTGCTTAGCTTTTGCAATAACATCTCTGAGCTTAGCGTTATTATTCGGGTCAGGACCGCCGTTTTTAACTGCTACGGCAAGCTCTCTGCCTATTTTAGTAAATACTTTTGCTCTGGCAGCGTCGTTTGCACCCTTTTTTCTTTTGATGGTGCTCCATTTATTATGTCCGCTCATTTTATCACTCCAATATAACTAAATTTTTAACAAAAAGATTTTAACACATATTATACTATCTTGCAAGTGAAAATTAGCTATTGTATATTGCTTTTATTTATGTTATTATATCAGCGTATAATTTTAATTAAATCGGAGGATAAATTATGTTTGCTGATTATTATGATTCAATCGGTAAGGTTGCCGAAACCGACAAAGAAGTTGCCGACGCAATGGCACTTGAATTAAAAAGACAGAGAGAGAATATTGAGCTTATCGCAAGTGAAAACCTTGTTTCACCGCAGGTAATGGCTGCAATGGGCTCCGTTCTTACAAATAAATATGCTGAGGGTCTGCCTGCAAAGAGATATTACGGCGGCTGTCAGTTTGTTGATATTGTTGAGGAAATTGCTATCAAGAGAGCCTGCGAGCTCTTCGGCTGCAATTATGCCAATGTTCAGCCTCACTCAGGTGCACAGGCGAACACAGCAGTTTATCTTGCACTGCTTCAGCCGGGTGATACCGTTATGGGTATGAGCCTTGATAACGGCGGTCACTTAACACACGGCTCACCTGCAAATATCAGCGGTAAGTACTTTAACTTTGTACCTTACGGTGTGGATGATGACGGCTTTATTGACCTTAAGGCGTTTGCAAAGCAGGTGAATAAGGTTAAGCCTAAGCTTGTTGTTGCAGGTGCATCTGCTTATCCGAGAGAGATTGATTTCAAAACAATGGCAGACATTGCTCACGCTAACGGTGCAATGTTTATGGTTGATATGGCTCACATTGCAGGTCTTGTTGCTGCAGGTCTTCACCAGTCACCGATTCCTTATGCAGATGTTGTTACAACTACCACACACAAAACACTCCGCGGTCCCCGCGGCGGTCTGATTCTCTGCAACAATGAGTATCTTGCAAGAAAGCTGAATTCAGCAGTATTCCCGGGAACACAGGGCGGTCCTTTAATGCACGTTATTGCAGGTAAAGCCGTTTGCTTCGGCGAGGCTTTAAAGCCTGAGTTCAAGGAATATCAGCAGAGAGTAATTGACAACGCAAAGGCTCTTGCCAAGGGTCTTACCGACAGAGGTCTTAACCTTGTTTCAGGCGGTACGGACAACCACCTTTGCCTGCTTGATCTTCGCGGTACAGATGTTACAGGTAAGGAGCTTGAGCACAGACTTGACGCTGTTCATATTACCCTTAACAAAAACACTGTTCCGAATGAGCCTCTTTCACCATTTGTTACATCAGGTGTTCGTATCGGTACGCCTGCCGCAACAACAAGGGGTCTGAACACAGAGGATATGGATAAAATCGCAGAATACATTTCACTCGCTGTTACAGATTTTGAAAATAAGAAGGATTATATCCTTGACGGCGTAGCAGAAATCTGTGCTAAATATCCGCTTTATGAATAATATTAAGGTACTGCTGATAACAGTTCTTAAATTCGGGCTAAGGGTGCTTTATGCACCCATTAAGCTTTTTAAGACGAAGGACAGAATTGTTTATCTGTCAAGGCAGAGCAATGATAAAAGCATAGATATGCTTTTGCTTGAAAAAGCAATAAAAAAAGAGCTGCCTGATACAGAGCAGGTTTTCAGACTTCGTATGATACCCAACGGTATCGGTGCAAAAATCAAATACTGCTTCGGTGTTATCGGCGATATGTATTATATTGCTACCAGTAAAGTAGCATTGCTTGATACCTATTCCATTACAATTTCCTGCCTTAAGCATAAGAAAAGCCTTAAGGTGATTCAGATGTGGCATGCATCAGGCGCTGTTAAAAAGTTCGGCTTGCAGAGCCTTGGCACGAAAGAGGGCAGGGATGAAAAAATCAGTGCCGCAATGCGTATGCATAAAAACTATGACTATGTTCTTGCACCAAGCAAGGCAACGGCTGTGTTTTATATGGAGGCTTTTGGCTGCAGTGCGGACAAAATTAAAATCTGCTCCCTGCCGAGAGTTGACGAGGTACTGACCGATAACGGCAGTACTGCCGATTTTTACAGACAGAATCCGGGTTTAAGTCATAAGAAAATAGTTCTGTTTCTGCCTACCTTCAGGGACAGAGAGCTGTTTGCCGTTAACAGTCTTAAGGAAAGCTTTGGTCAGAATATGACAGATTATCATTTGATAGTCAGTCCGCATCCGCTGTTTTCAAAGGTTTCAAGGGATGAAAAATTTTCGTTTAACGGCAGCTTTTCAACCTATGATTTAATGAAGGCTGCAGATATAATCATTACAGATTATTCTGCCTGTGCCTTTGATGCAAGCGTTCTTATGAAGCCGCTTTATTTCTATGTTCCCGATTATGATAAATACAGCCGTGAGCGTGGTTTGAATATTAATCTTAAGGAAGAAATGCCCGGGGCTGTATTTGAGGATTCAGATGAGCTTTTCCGTGCAGTAAAAGCAGCAGATTATGATTATAATGAGCTTTATGCTTTTAAGTCAAAGTATATGGAAAATACAGGCTCTGATAATGCAGAAATACTTGCAAAATTCATTTCTATTTTAGTTAACGAGGCATGAAAATGGATTACATTTTTTCAGATAAAATCAGCAATCTGCAGCCCAGTGCAATAAGAGAGATTTTAAAGGCAACAGCCGACCCCTCCATTATTCCGCTGGCGGCAGGCAATCCTGCTCCCGACGCTTTCCCTGTGGAGGAGGTGCAGAAAATTGCTGAAAATATTTTGCAGACAAATCCTGTTGATGCACTGCAGTACGGTGTCAGTGAAGGCTATCAGCCCCTAAGAGATACCATAGCTGATTGGATTAAGAATAAAGAAAATATCGGCACGGATGACGATACGGTTCTGATTTTATCAGGTGCTACACAGGTTATGGATTTGGTGACAAAGGTGCTTTGCAATGAGGGTGATACTGTCATTTGTGAAGAACCGTCATTCATCGGCTCACTAAACTGCTTTCGTTCTTATGGCTGCAGGCTGAAGGGCGTTCCTGTTGAAGCTGACGGAATGGATATGGATGCCCTTGAAAAAGCACTTGATGAAACAGATAAGGTTAAATTTATATATACAATACCCAATTTTCAGAACCCGTCAGGTGCTACTATGTCACTTGAAAAAAGGCAGAGATTATACAGCCTTGCAAAAAAGCATAATGTTATTGTCTTAGAGGATAATCCGTATGGGGATTTGCGTGTGACAGGCGAAAACGTGCCGACCGTTAAATCCATGGATACTGAGGGCATTGTGATTTATGCAGGCTCATTTTCCAAGATTTTAGCCCCCGGTCTGCGTGTGGCTTATTGCTGCGGACCAAAGCAGATTTTGGCTAAAATGACTGTGGGCAAGCAGGCGAGCGATGTTCATACTCCCTGTTTGAATCAGATGATTGTTAACGAGTGGTTTAAGCATTATGATGTGGATGCCCATATTGCTAAAATTCAGGGCATTTACAGAAAAAGATTAAATCTTATGTGTGACGCCATTGACAGAGAGCTTGGTGACTTCGTTGAATATGTCCGTCCTGAGGGCGGTCTGTTCATCTGGTGCAAACTGCCTGATTATGTTGATATGCTTGCGTTTGTTAAAAAAGCAGTTGAGAAAAAGGTGGCTGTTGTACCGGGCAATGCATTTTTAACAGATGATAAGGCTGACACACAGTATATCAGACTGAATTTCTCAACCCCTACTGAAGAAGGGATTGTTAAGGGTATTCAAATTCTTGGCGAAATTGCGAAGGATTATAAATAAGTATCTATCAGATTTAGGAGAATCATTATGTCGGAAGAAATAAAAGCACAAAGAAAGAAAAGAAGCCTTTCCTTAATTCAGCCAACCTCTGTGCCTACACTGGGCAATTACCTTGGTGCTATGCGTGGCTGGGCTGATTTTCAGGAGGATTTTGATACGATTTTCGGTATTGCCGACTTACATTCAATCACCGTTCGTCAGGACCCTAAAAAGCTCAGGGAGCAGACGGTTCAGCTTTATGCACTGCTTATGTCAGTGGGTCTTGAGCCTGAAAAGAGCATTTTGTTTGTTCAGTCCCATGTGCCGCAGCATTCTCAGCTGGGCTGGCTGCTCAACTGCTACACGCAGTTTGGCGAGCTCAGCAGAATGACACAGTTTAAGGATAAATCACAGCAGCATTCCGACAATGTCAATGCAGGTCTGTTCACTTATCCTTGTTTAATGGCTGCCGATATTCTGCTTTATCAGGCTGATGTTGTGCCTGTCGGTGCTGACCAGAAGCAGCATCTTGAAATTGCAAGGGATATTGCTGAGCGTTTTAATGGTGTTTACGGCAATGTGTTTACTGTTCCCGAGCCTTATATTCCGAAGGCGGGTGCAAGGGTAATGAGCCTTGCTGACCCGACACGCAAAATGAGCAAGTCAGATCCGAACCCAAAGGGTACTGTTTATCTTACCGATGAGCCGAATGTGATTATGAAAAAATTCAAATCAGCCGTTACCGACAGTGAAATGTCTGTTCGCTACGCTGACGGCAAGGACGGAATCAATAACCTTATGACCATTTATTCTGCCGTAACAGGCAAGGATTATCAGGCTATTGAGGATGAATTTGCTGGCAAGGGCTACGGCGACTTCAAAAAGGCAGTGGGCGAGGCAGTTGTTGCAGAGCTTGAGCCTGTTCAGAAAAAATATAAAGAGCTGATGAATGACAAGGCTTATCTTCAGGAATGCTGGACTAAGGGCGGAGAATTTGCACAGCGTCTGTCACAGCGTACACTGGATAAGGCAATGAAGAAAATCGGATTTCTTATGAAATAGAAGTATAATAAAACACCCAAAGAAAATTTTCTTTGGGTGTTTTTATGTTTACTCTTAAAATTTTATCCCGCATAAAGCAGTGATTTGTTCTGCGATTTTGAAAATCTGTAAACACTCATTTCAATACCGAGTGCCAGATAAATACATAGTGATGACGAGCCGCCTGCCGAGAATAACGGCAGTGTGATACCGATACAGGGTAGTATGGAAAGCTCCATTCCGATATTAATAAATATCTGGGCAAACAGCATAACTGCAATGCCGCTGCACATTAAATAGCCTACATTATCTCTCGCCTTAAGTCCTGTTGATACAACCCTGATAACAAGAACAGTCAGTATAACGATTACGGCAAGTGTGCCTATGTATCCGAATTCCTCACCTGCAACTGACAAAATCATATCGCTTTCATTAACAGGCACCTGTCTGCTCTGGGTCATTGTGCCGTTTAAAAAGCCCTGACCCAACCAGCCGCCGCTGCCCATGGCGATTTTTCCGTTTGTCTGCTGATAAAGGGTGTCGGCATACTGTTCGGGATAAAACAGTGCGGTGATTCTTTCACGCTGAATACCATCAATAATTCCCAGCTTCCACGCACCTGCAAAGGCAACAATGATTGCACAGATTCCCGCAATAAAGTAGCCGATGTGCACCTTGGCGAAAAACAGCATACCGATAAACATAATCAGAAATACCAACGCCGAGCCTGCATCACCTGTTGCAATAACGAGTGCAACGGGGATTGCACCGTGAATCACCAGCGGTACGATTGTTTTAAGTCGGTTGATATGGTCCTTGACCAAATCAAGGTGATAGGAAAAGCTGATAATAAATCCTACCTTCAGCAGCTCACTGGTCTGGAATGTGAAAAAGCCGAGGTCGAGCCAGGAGCGTGCGTCCTGTCTGCTTTCGTTAGCAGCCACACCGAAAAACATCGTGATAATCATCAGCAGTATGCAGCCGCCTGCAATGATTGGCCATAGCTTTGAAATGATTTCATAGTCAATGTTGCATACAATCAGAGCAAAAATAATACCGCCTGCAACTGAAATCAGTGTACTTCTCACGTCGCTTGTGATAATTTGTCCATCAGTCAGCTTTGCGTAGGTTGCACTGTAAATGAGCGTCAGTCCGTAGGCTGAGCCGATTAATGCAGTAATCAAGGTTACAAAATCAAGACCGCCGAAAAATCCTATTCTCTTTTGTTCCATTGCAACCTCCTTTGCTCTTTTTATCTATTATATTAAAATATAAATTGCTTTTCAAGTCAATAATAAATTTATGTATATATTGTTAAATTTGGTATTTAATTATTAACAAAAGTATGCTATAATACCATAACAAAGAATTAAGGAGTATGACTTATGTTAACTGATATTGAAATTGCTCAGCAGGCAAAGATGAAAAAAATAGCAGATGTTGCAGCTTCAATCGGAATTACTGAGGATGAGCTGGAGCCATACGGTCATTACAAGGCTAAAATTAACGACAGCCTGTTTGACAGACTTAAGGATAAAAAAGACGGAAAGTTAATTCTTGTTACCGCAGTTAATCCTACTCCGGCAGGTGAGGGAAAAACAACTGTATCAATCGGTCTAGGTCAGGGTATGTGCAAACTTGGCAAAAATGCTGTTATTGCACTTCGTGAGCCATCACTGGGTCCTGTATTCGGTATCAAAGGCGGTGCTGCAGGCGGCGGTTATTCGCAGGTTGTGCCGATGGAGGATATCAACCTGCATTTTACAGGTGATATGCATGCGATTACCAGTGCAAACAATCTGATGTGTGCTATGCTTGATAACCATATTCAGCAGGGCAACGAGCTTGGCATTGACCAAAGAAGAGTGCTTGTTAAACGCTGTCTTGATATGAATGACAGAGCGTTGAGAAATATCGTTTGTTCCCTCGGCGGCAAGCTTAATGGTATCCCCCGTGAGGATCATTTTATCATTACTGTTGCCAGTGAGGTTATGGCAATCCTCTGCCTTAGCGAGGATTTATTTGATTTAAAGCGCAGGCTCGGCAATATTCTTGTGGCATACACCTATGACGGTGCGCCTGTTTACTGCAAGGATATTAAGGCTGACGGTGCTATGACTGTTCTGCTTAAGGACGCTATCAAGCCGAACCTTGTGCAGACACTTGAAAATACACCTGCCATTATGCACGGCGGTCCTTTTGCAAATATTGCACACGGCTGTAACTCCATCCGTGCTACAAAGACAGCCTTAAAGCTTGGCGATTATTGTATAACCGAAGCAGGCTTCGGCTCTGATTTGGGTGCTGAAAAGTTCCTTGATATCAAGTGCCGTTTTGCAGGCTTAAAGCCAAGCTGTATTGTTCTGGTATCTACTGTCCGTTCCATGAAATATAACGGCGGTGTGCCGAAAACAGAGCTTATCGGTGAAAATATGGAAGCGCTTGAAAAGGGCAGTGTTAACCTTGGTGCGCATATTGATAATCTTAAAAAATTCGGTGTTCCTGTGGTTGTTGCAATCAATCATTTTTATGCCGATACGGATAAAGAAATTGAATTTGTTAAGTCCTTCTGCGAAAGCAAGGGTGCTGATTTTGCAGTTACAAAGTGCTTTGCCGAGGGCGGTGAAGGCTCAAAGGAGTTAGCTGAAAAGGTTATTGATGCCTGTGAAAAGGAAAATCATTTCCATCATCTTTATGATCTTGATATGCCGCTTTATGAAAAGGTGGAAACTATCGCAAAGGAAATTTACGGTGCTGACGGCGTTGAATATACCAAAGAGGCGAAAAAGAGTATTGATGAGTTTATTGCACTCGGTGCGGACAAAATTCCTGTTTGTATGGCGAAAACACAGTACAGCCTGAGTGATAACCCGACACAGCTTGGCAGACCGAAGAACTTTAAAATCACGGTTTCATCAGCTTCACTTTCAAACGGTGCAGGCTTTATCGTATTGCAGACAGGCTCAATTATGACAATGCCCGGTCTTTCAAAATCACCTGCGGCATATAAAATTGATATTGACGAAAACGGAAATACAGTAGGTCTTTTCTGATGAAAGAATATGTTACAAATTCCTATGAGGAAACGGTTTTGCTTGGTGAGAGCATTGCCAAAGCATTGCCAAAGGGCAGTGTGGTTGCGTTTATCGGCGGTCTTGGTATGGGCAAAACTGCCTTTACCACAGGCTTTGCCAAGGGCTTAGGTATTGATGCGGATGTGTCATCGCCGACCTTTGCAATCTGCAATACCTATATCGGTGACGATAATACACTGTATCATTTTGATATGTACCGTGTTGACGGCTGGGATGACCTTTATTCCACAGGCTTTTTTGATTTTCTTGAAACAGACGGCTATATGTCCATTGAGTGGAGTGAAAATGTTTACGGCGCTTTGCCTGATGATGCCTTGATTATTGAGATTTCAAAGCTTAGTGATGATACAAGACAGTTTAAAATTTATAAAAAATATGAGGAAGAATAATGCTTTTATCTGTTGATTCCTCGGCGGTTACGGCGTCTGTTGCCCTGACCGACGGTGAAAAGGTAATTAAAAGTGAATTTGTCAATGCAGGGCTTACCCACAGCGAAACGCTTTTGCCTATGATTAAAAGCGTTATGGCGGGGCACAGCTTTGACGAGCTGGAGGCGATTGCCGTTACGGCAGGACCCGGCTCCTTTACAGGGGTCAGAATCGGTGTTGCTACAGTTAAGGGACTTGCTTTTAACAGGGATATTCCCTGCATTTCCGTTTCTGTTTTAGAGGCAATTGCTCATAATTTTTGCGATGAGGATTGCATTGTCTGTGCTGTTATGGATGCAAGGCGAATGCAGTTTTACAATGCTTTGTTTGAGGTGAAGAACGGTGAGGTTCACCGTCTTTGTGCGGACAGAGCCATTTCAATTGATGATTTGAGAAAAGAAATTTCAGGCTATGACAGAGTGATTGCAGCAGGCGACGGTGCAGTGCTCTTTTGTGAAAACATCGGGCTTGACAATGTTATTTTGGCTGATGAGGAAAAACGCTGGCAAAATGGTGTCGGAGTTTCCAAAGCAGCTTTAAATAAAGAAAAAATTTCAGCAGCAGCTTTAATGCCTGTCTATTTAAGACTGAGCCAGGCAGAGCGTGAGCTGAAATTGAAAAAAGGAGAACAATAAAATGATTGCTATAGGAAGTGACCACGCAGGCTTTCCGCTTAAGGAGGAAATCCGTAAGTACTTAGAAGAAAAAAAGATTGATTACATAGATGTCGGCTGTTATACCCCTGAGCGTTTTGATTATGCCATTTCTGCACAGAAGGCTTGTGACAAGGTAGTATCAGGCGAGTGCGATAAGGCAATTCTTTGCTGCGGAACAGGTGTCGGCATTTCTATGGCGGCGAATAAGGTTAAGGGTATTCGTGCCTGCTGCTGCAGTGATTATTTCAGTGCTAAGTATACCCGTGCACACAATGATGCAAACGTGCTTTGTATGGGTGACAGAGTTATCGGTGCAGGACTGGCAATTGAGCTTGTGGACGTTTTCCTCAATACTGAGTTTGAGGGCGGACGTCACGCTGCAAGAGTTGACCAGATTATGGCAATTGAAAAGGGCGAGAAATTATATTGATAATCGTAGGGGCGGATACTATCCGCCCGC
>DKYL01000032.1:1532-5295 GCA_002493325.1 Ruminococcaceae bacterium UBA7101 | reverse complement strand
ATTAACCATCTGACCGCCTACTGAACCAGCCTGCTTTGAAGTAAGGTCACCATTGTAACCATTCTTAAGGTTAACACCAACCTCGGCAGCAGCTTCCATCTTGAATCTGTTGAGAGCTTCCTTAGCCTCTGGTACTACGTTTTTGCCACTTGACATTTGAATACACCTCTTTTTCTGTTTATTGCAAATGTGAATAATGATGGTTGAAAACAATCATTTCTCACACTTGCAAGTATAGTTTATGAAGTGTATTCAATTTTACAATTGAAAAATTTTAGCAATTTTAAATTCTAAAATTTTAATATTTGTGTGTATATTGTGTCTGTTATTTATTGTTTAAGTATATGTTAAAGTATCTCTATTTTTTCAAATTTAATAAGCTCGTTCTTTAATTCAAGAACACCTTTTGCATCATTTTCATAGAAACTGGTTCTTTCGCTGATAAGGTCAAAAGGTAGGTCTGATAGAAGCGTCAATAATGCTATTAATATGACGTCTTATTTTATCGGTTTCGCTTCCTATAGGGGTAATGACGAAACACTTTTTCTTTTTAAGTTTTGTATTAGCTATAATGCACTTCCGATTCCATTATATAACATATTGATAATAAAGCCAGAATTAATCATTATTTTGTAATAAACTGTTGAAAAATAATTTTTAAAATTCATTGTAACAAAATTCCTGAAAATTTATACTTACATTATGTGAGAAGGAGGTAGAAGGATGAATGAAAAAGAACTTGTTCTGATGGCAAAGGACGGAAATGTGAAGGCCTTCTGCGTATTGTATGACAGGTATAAAAAGAAGCTTTACAATTATGCATACTATAAGCTGGGAAATGCAGAGGATGCGGAGGATGTTGTTCAGGACTGTGTAATGACAGCCTTTGAAAGTATTCATCAGCTTAAAAAGAATGATGCCTTTCAGCCCTGGATTTTCAGAATATTATACTGCGGCTGTGCTGCTATGATTAAGGAGCAGATACAAAAAAGGAATATTGACGACATTGATGATTACAGGAATATTTCTTCGCTTGACAATGAGCTTGCGGTAGAACGTGAGGAGCTTAAGGCGGCACTGGGTATACTCAGTGAGGATGAGAAAAGCATTGTCCTTCTGTCTGTTGTTGCAGGACTGCAAAGCAAGGAAATTGCCAAAATCAGCGGATATTCTGCAGGTAATGTTCGGCAGAAATTAAGCCGAAGTCTTGCTAAAATGAAAAGATATTTGGATTAAAGGAGGGATGGATGATGAGAAAGAATGATTTTGATTTTATTAAAGAAAAGTTTGATTATTGTGAAAAAGACCTGCCCGTGGGTCTTGAAACCAAACACATTGAATACAAAATCTTAACGGACAGAAAGCACAAAACCATTAAATTCAGACAAAAGAAAAATTACAAGCCTTTGTTGAGCGCAGCAGCTTGCTTTATTCTTGTGCTGGGTATTGTATGTACAGCTGCTTTAATGCATATGAATTCGGATAAAGCATCTACATTTACGGATTATGACGAGCTGAATACTATGGTAGCTCCTCTTGATAAGACTATATCAACAGGTGGTCGTGGCGGTCCGTTAAAAACACATAAGTATATTCAGACAGATGGTGTTGAAAATGCGGATGTAATCAAGAGCGATGGTGAATATATTTATTATGCTGTTTGGACTGAACTGAATGACAATAGTGTATATATTTATAAATCCGGCGAAAATGATAATGCACCTTTAGCTGTTATAAATGATTTATGCCCCGATGAAACAGAAGAAGGGGATTTGTATGATGTAAATTGTATATTTGTTTATCACAACCGTCTTGTTGTAAATATAAGCAAAAGAAATTATAGTTTGTCTGAGAAATGCGGTCGTGATTTAAGCACAACCATTACTAAAATATATGACATAACCGACAAATCAAGTCCGTTATTGATTTCCAAGTTTGAGCAGAGCGGAGAATATATGTCTGCTAAAATGATAGGAAGTATTCTCTACGTTTCTACAAATTACAATCTATCTGACAATAACGTGTTGCCGTGGATAAAACAGGGCTCGGAAACAGTCTATGCTTCGCCTGAGGATATTGCTCGTTTTGAAAATGCACAGGTTGCACAGTATGCCGTAATCAGTGCATATGATGTCGAAGCTGAGGAAAATGCAGAGCAGTTAAAAGCTGTTCTGGGCGGTGATGCAGATATTAAATGCACAAAGGATTCTATTTATATAACGGAATATCCGCAGTATACATCTGAGGGAGAGCTTGTTCAGAATGATGACCGGAAGATTATTAAGCTCGATTTGAAAAAAATGGAGTTTTTATATGCTGATAGAGAGGAAATCAAGCAGCTTTCAGCAGATGTTGAAATTAACAGATATGAAGCTTTTACAGGTGTGGTTTATGATATTGGGGATATGTTCCTTTGTATAGGTGAGGATTTGAATACTGTTAACAACGAAATAATACTGTATGATGAAAATATGGTGGAGATTGACAGTATGTTGCTTGATTCTATGCAGCTGCTTTCGCTCAACCTATTTATGAATGGAGATACAGGCGAGTTTGTACTGCCGGTTTATTCGGCTGACAGTGAACAAAGAAATTACGGTATAGCAGTATTCAGAATAAATAACAGCAAAATAGAAATGACAAACAGCTTATTCAATGATGAATTAATGATTAACGGCAATCATCATTTTATTATGATAGGTGATGAATTCTATTGTGTCGGAGAGGATGAAAAGCTATATAGCTTTAATTACAGATAATATAGTAACGGCTCTGCGGTTATCCGCAGAGCCGTTAATGCTGTTTCAGTTATTTTCCATATTTCTGACCTCAGTCGGGGTCTGCTTAAAGATTTTTTTGAATTCGTTAGAAAAATGATAGGGTGAGCTGAAGCAGAGCATATCTGCAATTTTGTTAATGGGTGCAGATGTCTGCACAAGCAGTCTGTAGCCCTCCTCCATTTTCTTTTTAATTATATACTGCTTTGGTGAAATGGAAAGCTCTGATGTAAATATCTGATGTATACGCCTTGGTGATATTTTAAAGAAAATAGAGATTTCAGTGATTGAAATTCTGGAATAAAGCTTTTGCTGAATGTAGGAGCAGATGTCATCAATAAGTCCTTTTCTTTCCTTTGATTCCTGACTTTTTCCTGTTATCTCATTTTCTATAATGATACTGAAAAGATAGCTTGTGAACAGCGAGTTAATATAATTTGTGTTTTTTATTTCCTGCCCTGCAAACAAAAGCCTGCTGAAAATTTCTGCTTCATTGTCCGTTAATGGTGAAGTGTATTTTTTATTCAGCTCAAAATCGGAAATTTCTTCTGCCGAAAAGTTAACCCATCTGTATCCCCATATTTGAGTGGTTGCTTTGTATTTGATAATATCTTTAAATCTGATAAAAATGTAATCATTTTCATTTAGGGTGATTTCCTTGTCTGAATAATAGACTTTCCCTTTGCCGTGGGTACAGCGTATGAATGCTATTGTATCAGCAGGATGGCGTTCTTTTTCATTTTCGTCGCATATATGATAATACGATTTATCAGAAAGAATCTGATAAGCACTTGTTATTGTTGGGGCAAATTTATGCTTTGTGTTGGGCGTGTCTATAAAAAATGAATCGCTCTGATACATAATTTCTCCTCTGTTTCCGATTTTTATATTTATTATACTGTATTTTGAATTTAATTGCAATTCTGAATGTTATATAATTACATATAAAGAGGTGTAGTTATGAAAATTTATTTATTTGACAGAAC
>DKYL01000032.1:953-1245 GCA_002493325.1 Ruminococcaceae bacterium UBA7101 | reverse complement strand
GAAAATTTATTTATTTGACAGAACATTCAGCATAATACATTTTGATGATCTTGGTGTGCTTGAAAACGGCACGGAAATTGAAGATCAAATTAAAGTGCAGATGTCACAGAACGAGGTGTTTGTGCTTCAGATTGCCATGCTGCCTGAAAGCGATGATATTATAAATGATATTTCATCGGGCGGTAATTTAAAAATATCCTGTATAAATACAGATGTTACGGATAAGCACTCCAACCGAAAGAAGCAAAAGGTTGCCGTTAAGGCAAATGTGATTCAGCCGCTGTTTTTTACG
>DKYL01000032.1:476-688 GCA_002493325.1 Ruminococcaceae bacterium UBA7101 | reverse complement strand
TTTTTTACGGTTAAAGCTAAAAGGCTTGGTGAAAGACAGGAAAAGGCAACTATTTGCATCACTACCGAAAAAGAGAGCCGCTCATTCGATGTTGTTTTTGATATTGATGCAAGCCCGGTTGAAAATAACGGATATAATGATTTATGGAGGCTTTCAAGACTTGAATGGCTGAATTCGGATTTAGAGCAGAATGAAAACCTTGTTAAGCCGTG
>DKYL01000032.1:0-199 GCA_002493325.1 Ruminococcaceae bacterium UBA7101 | reverse complement strand
ATATACTTCGCCTGCTATTCTTGATGATAAATATGTAATTCTCGGCAGGGAAATCCAAATTGCCGAAAACGGTTTGCCAAAGCAGATTTTTTCAAAGTTTGATGAAGCAATAGCAGTTTGTGAGGATGTACAGAAAAATCTGTTTGCGAAAGCACCCGAATTTATTATAAACGGCAGGTCTGTTCCGGATGGAAAGACT
>DKYL01000003.1:1089-8518 GCA_002493325.1 Ruminococcaceae bacterium UBA7101 | reverse complement strand
AGAATTTTTAATCTAAATTAGTATACCATATTAATACTAAAAATCAACAAAAACTTATTACATTGTTGGTTGAAACGAAAAAATTTATATTATATAATATAATGTATATAAGGTATATTTAAGTATACACTTATGCAATAAAGATAAGGAGCAGAGTTATGGAGAATAACAAAAGTTTAAGACCCTTTGGTATGCGTGACAAAATAGGATATGCATTCGGTGATATGGGATGTAATTTTTCTTTTCAGCTTGTATCATCCTATATGTATCTGTTCTACACACAATGCATCGGCTTAAGTGCAACACACTGGGCGTGGATCATTATTGTATCCAAAATATGGGATGCTGTTAACGACGTTCTTATAGGTTCAATGGTTGACAGAACACATATCGGCAAAAAAAGCAAATTCATGCCATGGATTTCCATAGGTTCTGTGGGACTTGTTGTGTTTTCCATAATGATATTTACACCTGTGGAAGAATTTTCACAAATAGGCAAAATCATTTGGTGTCTGCTGTCCTACTGCCTCTGGTCTGTTGCATATACAATGATTAATGTGCCCTACGGCTCACTTCATTCTGTTATTACAGAAGACCCGAAGCAGCGCACCACATTATCAACCTTCAGAAGTATAGGAGCTGCTCTTCCTGCTGTTCTTATTATGCTTCTTCCCAAAGTCGTTTATAAAGACAACACTTTATCATCAAACAGATTATTTATAATTTCCATAGTATTTTCCGTAGCTGCATTCTTTACCTTCTTTGCAATGCAGAAAATGGTTACGGAAAGAGTTGTCAGAGAAAACAAGGTTGAAAAGGTCAGCTACATTTCCACCATCAAATCCTTCTTTACAAACCGTGCAATGGTGGGTATAACAATTGCTACAATCGCAGTCGTTATATTTTACAATTCAACAATGTCCGCCAACAATCTCGTGTTTCAGTTCTATTTTAACGATGCAGGGAAATCAACGCTTGCAATGATTGCGTCCTATCTCCCCCTTGTAGCATTTATGCCGTTTGCATCAAACATTGTAGCGAAAATAGGCAAAAAGAAACTGCTGACCTTATCCGGTCTTGTAAGTGTTATTGCAGGTATTATTATGCTGTTCCTCCCTATAACACCTGATATGAAGGGAATTATCATTTATGTTATAGGTCTTATGTTTGTTAACACAGGCTGCTGTGTGTTCCAGATAATCGTATGGGCAATCATTGCAGACTGTATTGAGGACAGCTACAGAAAAAAAGGTGTTCGCGAGGAAGGCTCATTATATGCACTCTATTCTTTCTTCCGCAAGCTTGCTCAGGGCATAGGCTCGGCACTTTTGGCACTTGCACTCAAATCAGTCGGATATATTGAAAGCTCAGCAGTACAGACAGCAGAGGTTTCAAAGAACATTAAAAATTTATATATCATTCTGTTAATTATAGGACTTGCTATAATGACCGCATCCATGAAATTCATATATAATATAGGATACAAAGAGGAACAGGAATTCAACAACACCGAAAATCAATAAGTTAAAGGGAGCAATTATGAGAAACATTATAAACATCAATGAAAGCTGGAATTTCACTAAGGAGGGTAAAACAGAAAAGGTTAACCTTCCCCACACCTGGAACGGTACTGACGGACAGGACGGAGGAAATGATTATTACAGAGGCACCTGCATATATGAAAAGGAAATTCAAAAAAAGGATATGCCTGAGGGTGACGAAGTCTATATTCAGTTTGACGGTGTAAATTCAAGTGCAAAGGTATATTTTAATGATAAGGAAATTGCTGTTCATCACGGCGGTTACTCAACCTTCAGAGCAAAGCTTGATCCTATTAAAGAAACCAACAAAATAAAGGTTGAGGCAAATAATGCTCCGAATGATTCTGTTTATCCCCAGATGGCTGATTTCACATTCTATGGGGGAATCTACCGTGATGTTACACTGATAGGTGTACCGAAAAATCACTTTGACCTTGACTACTGCGGTGCACCGGGAATTATGGTAACACCGATCGTGAAGGGTGTGAATGCAGAGGTAACAATAAAAGCCTTCTGCAACACCGACTCCGAGGTTGTGTTTGAAATAACAGAGGGCAATGAGGTTATCGGCACTGCCAAGACAAGCGGCAAAAATCCTGAGGTCACAATAACAATTGCCAATGCACACTTATGGCACGGCATTGACGACCCTTATCTATACACTGCCACAGTAAGGCTTATGGAAAATGGCAGCACTGTTGATGAAATTTCTGCACGCTTCGGCTGCAGAAGCTTTGATATTGACCCTGACAAAGGCTTTATTCTGAACGGCAAAGAATATCCTCTCAGAGGTGTTTCACGTCATCAGGACAGACCGAAGATAGGTAATGCTCTTATGCCTGAGCACCATAGTGAGGATATTGAACTGATTTATGAAATGGGTGCAAATACAATACGTCTTGCCCATTATCAGCACAGTCAGTATTTTTATGATTTATGTGATGAAAAGGGATTTATTATCTGGGCTGAAATTCCGTATATTTCAAAGCATCTTACTAATGGTGTAGAAAACACTAAACAGCAGATGACTGAGCTTATCTGTCAGTGCTATAACCATCCGTCAATTGTTACCTGGGGACTCTCAAACGAAATCACAATGAACGGTTCTGACCCTGCACTGATTGAAAATCATAAAATGCTCAACAACCTTGCCCATTCATTGGACAAAACAAGACCCACGACAATCGCTGCAGTAACCATGTGCAGTATTGATGATGAATACGTTCATATCAGTGATATTCTGTCTTACAATCATTACTTCGGCTGGTACGGCGGTAATGTCAGTATGTACGGACCGTGGTTTGATAATTTCCACAGAAAATACCCCAAAAAGGCAATCGGCATAAGCGAATACGGCTGTGAAGCACTGAACTGGCACACCTCTGCCCCTGAGCAGGGTGACTATACCGAAGAATATCAGGCATATTACCACGAAGAGGTCATCAAGCAGATTATCGACAGACCATATCTGTGGGCTACTCACGTATGGAATATGTTTGATTTTGCGGCAGATGCAAGAGCTGAGGGCGGTGAAAATGGTATGAACCATAAAGGGCTTGTAACCTTTGACCGCAAGTATAAAAAGGACAGCTTTTATGCATATCAGGCATGGTTAAGCAAAAAGCCCGTTCTGCATATCTGCGGAAAAAGATATGTTAAAAGAGTGGAGGACACAACAAAAATCACTGTATATTCCAACCTTGATGAGATAGAGCTTTTTGCAAACGGCAAAAGCATCGGCAAGCAGAAAAAGGGCAAATATCCATTCTTCTATTTTGATGTAAAAAATGAGGGAGAAACAGAGATAACCGCCAAAGCAGGAGAGCTGACTGATAAAAGCTTTATTAAAAAGGTTGACACCTTCTGTGAGGATTACCGTATGAAAGAAGAAGGTGCGGTAATCAACTGGTTTGAAATCAACACACCGACAGGCTATTACTCTATAAACGACACAATCGGTGATATTCTTTCAACACTGCGCGGCAAGCTTGCAGCCTTAAAAATTATATTAAAGCTTAAATCAGCAATGGGCAGCAGTGATAAAAAGGACAGCAAGAAAGATAGCGGTATGAGCCTTGCAGGCTTTAAAATCAACAAAACAATGATTGAAATGGGTAAAGGCTTTACCATAAAAAGAGTATTTATGATGCTTGGAGGCAAATTCACCAAGGAGCAGATTTTAGAAGTCAATGCAATACTCAACAAAGTAAAAAAGCCAAGCAAATAAAATGATAAAAAGCAGAAGAAATGTGAAAAACAATTCTTCTGCTTTTATTTTAATGATAGAAGCTTTTCAAGCTTTCATATTCATCCTCATTTATTTCAATCACACCACCGTGCTTAAAGCCATAAGGAAACGAAAAAAGCCCGTCAGCTTTAGAAAAATGAGCATCACCGATTTCATCTGAAACAAAAGGCACGTAACCCATTTTATCCTTTTCACAGCCGAAGAAGTCCAGCATAAGGCACCATTTTCCGTCAGGAAGCCTATATGTTGTCGGTGCTTCGTGTGAGCCCGGTCTGTAAAGCGTTGCCATATATTCCTCAAAATCCATATCGTGGATATATTCGCCGTAAAGGCTGTCCGATACGGCGTGCATATTCATGGAGGGGTTCTCTGCATTTTTATAAAACAAATGGTATGTATCACCTATCTTAACAAGGTGTGAGTCGAGAATTTCATTGTCCTTTTCAAAAAACACCTTCGGTTCACTGAAGGTCTTAAAATCCTTCGTTGTGCAGTAATAAATCTTCATATGCTCAAAATCACTTTCAATATGAGTTGAGCCCCAATGAATCATATACTCGTCATTTATTTTATCATAAAACACCTCGGGTGCCCACAGGCAGCCAAAGTCATCACGACCAAAATGAATAAGCTCCTGTTCGCTGAAATGAATTAAATCATCACTTCGCCACATGGAAAGATACTTACTGCCGTTATGATTAACGTCCTTCCAGTCAATATTATAATTTTCATCCATTCTGTTTACAATGCAAAGGTCTGTTGCAAGAATCACAAATCCGCCCTCTTTTAAACGGACAATTTCAATATCACGACATCCGCCCTCACCCTTGGTGCAGGTAATAATCGGATTACCGCCATTGAGCTGTTCCCATTTATAACCGTCACGGCTCAATGCAAAATAAACCTGCTCACCGTCCACCGTAATTTTTTCTCTGAAATGTGCAAACAAATAAGGCATAGCGCCACCACCTTTATTATTGTAAGCACTATTATAAATGAGCAGACAAACAATTGCAACACAAAAACGGGCTGAATATATCAGCCCGTCAGACTGTCGATAAAGTGGACTGAACCACGCACGGAGATATTATTATATATATTGTTGAAATATTGTAGGGGATAGCATCCTTGCCAGCCCATTAATACAATAATAATTTAAAAGCCTTGCAATTCATTCAAATTGCAAGGCTTTTGTGCGTTTTTCGCCTTTTGCTCGGAAACAGTACCATTGTACAGTAATCCTCGCAAAAAACGAAATTCAGCTCCATTTCTCAACATCTGCCAGCGTGTAGAATTCGTAATTTGACTTTTTCTACACGCTGACGGGCTGAATATCAGCCCGTCAAAAAAACATTTTTATTAGTCGTTTGGTATAAATGCCTTGTGAACAGCAGATACTGCTCTGTCAGCATCCTCAGCATCAATAATTACTGAAATCTTAATTTCAGATGTAGAAATCATCTGTATGTTGATGTTTGTTTCATAAAGTGCCTCAAACATTTTTGAAGCTGTGCCCGGATGTGACTCCATACCTGCACCAACGATTGAAACCTTAGCAACATCTGTATTGCAAACGATTTCACAGTTGTCAAGCATATCCTCAAGAAGCTCCTTGGCAATCGGACCATTGTCCTTGCTTACTGAGAACACAATGTCCTTTGTGCCGTCACGACCGAAGGACTGAAGAATAATATCAACATTGATATTTTTTGCAGAAAGCTTTGAGAAGATTTTGAAAGCAATCCCGGGAGTGTCCTGAACCTTTAATATTGAAACAAGTGCAACGTCCTTATCCTTAGTTACACCGCGAATTAACATTTTTTCCATTTTTGCTGCCTCCTTAACAATAGTGCCCGGTATCGGATTTAATGAAGAAAGAACTTCAAGCTCAACACCGTATTTTTTAGCCATTTCAACTGAACGGTTATTTAAAACCTGTGCGCCGAGAGTTGCAAGCTCAAGCATTTCATCATATGTGATTTCCTTAAGCTTTTTAGCATTGTCAACCTTTCTCGGGTCTGCTGTATAAACACCCTCAACATCTGTAAATATCTGGCATTTATCTGCCTTTAATGCAGCCGCAATTGCTACTGCTGATGTATCACTGCCGCCTCTTCCCAGAGTTGTTAAATCATCATAACGGTTAATACCCTGGAAGCCCGCAACAACAACTATGTTGTGCTTTGCAATCTCTGCCTGCAGTCTGTTCGGCTTAATATTTTTAATTCTTGCTGCAGTATGAATTGAATTTGTGTTAAAGCCTGCCTGCCAGCCTAAAAGACTGATAACAGGACAGCCGATTTTTTCAATTGCCATTGCAAGAAGTGAAATGGAAATCTGTTCTCCTGCCGCAAGGAGCTGATCCATTTCTCTCTTATGAGCATTAGGATTGATTTCATTCGCCTTTTCAATTAAATCATCTGTTGTGTCACCCTGTGCAGAAACAACAACCACAACGTCATTACCCTGCTTATAGGTATCGGTGACGATACGGGCAACATTCATAACTCGCTCGGCATTTGCCACAGATGAGCCGCCGAACTTCTGAACAATAAGACCCATAGCATAGTCCTCCTTTAAATTAATAGTTTGTAACCTTTATTGTATTAATGACATGAATGTCCTTTAATTTATCCGCAAGTTCATTTTCTGTCATAATATCCGTAATAAATGCAACCTCGTCAGAAGGCTGACCCTGTCTTGAAAGGAATTTAACATCTGCAAATCTGCCTGTAATATCATTGCATTCTGCCTTGGCACGAACATAGAAAGGCATTTTGATTGTTGATTTATAATCAACAACATAATCCTCATCGCCTGCACCCCAGCCAAAAATCTTTTTCCTCTCTGTATGCTTTGCACAATCAATAATATCGGCAACCACTGCTGAAGCAGTAGGCAGCTTGCCTGCACCCGGTCCGTAGAAGCAAACATCACCAACAGCATCACCGCGAACAAGTACAGCATTAAACACATCCTTAACAGATGCAAGCTGTGAACCGTTATAAACAACTGCAGGGCTGACAAAAGCAGCAATTCTGTTTTCATCAATATATTTAATCTGTCCTAACAGCTTAATAACGCCGTTTGCCGAATTGATATAGGAAACATCCTCAAGCGTAATATTGGTAATACCCTCAGTTTCAACCTGTGAAGGATAAACATGCTTGCCGAATGCAAGTGAAGCAAGGATACAAACCTTGCGGCAGGCATCGTGACCCTCAACATCAGCAGTGGGGTCCTTTTCAGCATAACCCTTTTCCTGCGCAATTTTGAGTGCTTCGTCAAAGGACATATCCTTTTCAATCATCATTGTTAAAATAAAGTTTGTCGTACCGTTAAGAATACCTGCCACGCCCTCAATATTATTGGCAGCAAGACACTGTGTGAGCGGTCTGATAATCGGAATACCGCCGCCGACGGAAGCCTCAAACAGATAGTTCGCTCCGCTTTCCTCAGCAGCCTGCAAAAGCTCAAGACCCTTTTGTGCAACAAGCTCCTTGTTTGAGGTAACAACACTTTTGCCTGCTTTAAGCAGCTTCATTGTGAAATCAAAGGCTGGATTCACACCGCCCATGGTTTCCGCAACAATTTTAACCTCAGGATCATTTAAAATATCATTGAAATCCTTTGTAAATAA
>DKYL01000003.1:0-777 GCA_002493325.1 Ruminococcaceae bacterium UBA7101 | reverse complement strand
ATCATTGAAATCCTTTGTAAATAATTTTTCGTGGGAATCGCCGGGGAAATCACGCAAGTCAAGAATGTGTGAAACCTCAAGAGTTTCTCCGCCGATTTTTTTGGGAATGGTATTGCTGTGTGCCTCAATAACCTCAACAACACCCGAGCCTACTGTACCGTAGCCCATAACTGCAACCTTCATTTAATAACCTCCTATATAAGCTTAACGCCGTTAACTCCGTTTATACCTTTTATATTCTCAATAAGCTGTGCAAGCGGCACAACCATTTCTGTAACTCTGACAGTAACGGAAACATCTGCTACCGAGTTGACAGGAACACTCTGATTGACCGACAAAACATTTGCACCTGCTGTGTAAAGTGCATTCATCAAAGCAGAAAGCACACCTGCATTATCTTTAAGCTTTGCACTGATTGTAGCAGTTTCATCACTGTCCTCACCATTATATTCAAAAATTGCGTCCTTGTACTTATAATATGCACTTCTTGAAATTCCTGCCATCTTTGCTGCCTGTGAAGCTGACTTTGCATCACCAGCCGCAAGATAATTTTTTGCATCTATCACCTTGGAATAAACCTCAGGCAAAATGCTCGAATTTACAAGATAATATTTTACCTTTTTCATTTGATTTTGTCCTCCGGTGACAGACAATTGTTTTACTGTGGAATACACTTCACTTATATTATCAAAAAAGACTCTGACTTTCAAGTGTTTTTTTAAAAAAATCTTAAATATTGATAAATAAACTTGATTAATATAGCTTGTTGAATTAAAA
>DKYL01000013.1 GCA_002493325.1 Ruminococcaceae bacterium UBA7101 | reverse complement strand
TTTGTTGATATGCCTCCGGGAACAGGTGACGTGGCACTGACCGTATTCCAGAGTCTGCCCGTTGACGGAATTGTAATTGTTTCAACTCCGCAGGATTTAGTTAAAATGATTGTTAACAAGGCTTATAATATGGCAAAAATGATGAATGTGCCTGTACTGGGTCTTGTTGAAAATATGAGCTATTACACCTGCCCTGACTGCGGAAAAAGAATAAATATTTTCGGCGAATCACAAATTGATGAAACCGCACAGGAGCTTGGTGTTCCTGTCATTGCAAAGCTGCCGATTAATCCGCAAATCAACAGGCTTGTTGATGAAGGAAAAATCAGTGAAGTCGAATGCAGCGAGCTTGACGAATTTATATCTGCTTTAAAAGGTGAATAATTATGTCGAAAAGAGAAGGATATATAAGCTGGGATGAATATTTTATGGGTGTTGCAATTCTTGCATCACAAAGAAGCAAGGACCCCAGCACACAGGTTGGTGCCTGTATTGTAAATGATGACAACAAAATTATGTCCGTAGGCTATAACGGTCTTCCGCGTGGCTGCAGTGATGATGAATTTCCTTGGGATAGAACTGCTGAAAAAAACAGCGACACAAAATATCCTTATGTCTGCCACGCAGAGCTTAACGCTATTTTGAATGCCGGGGGAAACAGCCTTAAAGGCTGCCGCATATATGTGGCACTCTTCCCCTGCAATGAATGTGCAAAGGCAATCATCCAAAGCGGAATTAAAGAGGTTATTTACATAAGTGATAAATACGCAGAGGACGATTTGGTTAAAGCAAGCAAAAGGATGTTAACCTGTGCAGGCATAACACTCACTCCCTTTGAGTCAGACAAAGCGATAACCATTGATTTCAACAAAGAGGGAATATAATGGAGATTGATATTTATGACTTTGACGGAACTATCGTTCCGTTTGACAGCGGCTCACTCTTTGCTGTCTACTGTCTGCTTCACTATCCTTATTTGTTTTTGCTGCTGCCCTTTGCAGCCCCTGTTCTATTAATTGCCTTGCTTTTGATGCTTATGAAAATCATCAGCTTTACGGATTTTAAAAAGCTTTGCTTTTTATTCGTTCCGTTTATTCCGCTGAAAAAAGCTGTTAACGGGTTCTGGAACAAGCACGAAAACGAAGTACATAAATGGTTTGCAGACAGAAAGAGATATGCAGTTGTAATCAGTGCATCACCCGATTTTCTGCTTGAGGAAATTCAGAAAAGACTGGGCTTTGAAAAGCTGATCTGCACCAGGCACAACAGGAAAACAGGCGCTATTATAGGCGAAAACTGTCGTGATGAGGAGAAGGTTAAACGGCTTTATCTTGAATTTGATAAAAATGAAATCCATGTAATTGATGTTTACAGTGATTCACTAAAGCATGACGGACCTATTTTTTCTTTGGCAAACGGAAAATGCTACCATATCGTTAAAAGCGAAAAAGTTTTATTCAAATATGATGACGTATACCACACAAGGACTGAGTAAATGAAAAAAATATTACCATTAATTGCAGTGCTGATTGCAGTTGTAATTGCCTTTGCATTTTCTGTCAGCTATAAAAACAAGAAAGCACAGGAAAATCATGCGGAGAATGTAATTACAAAATCAAACAGCACTGAGCCTTTAAAAAAAGAGTTAATTGCAGAAAATAAGGAAAGCGGTTACAAGTTGTTTTTTGACGGACAAACCGCAACACTTGTATCTGCCGATAATACAGAGCTTGAATTTTCAAGCTGGAAAAAAGCGATTGCCATAGCTACTCCCGAGCTTTATTATAATGACTTTGACGGCGACGGCAGTAAGGAACTGATTATCAAGGTAGTTGACAACTCAAACAGAGTAACAGGCAAAACCGTTTATTCCTACGAGCTTTATCTTATTACTCCGAAAACCGTTGACGGCGTTAAAAAGCTTGAATATTCCATTGCCCGAGAAAGCACATGGAAGGATGTTTTCAACAGTGCCATTAAATTTGAAGTAACACAGCTTAAGACAAAAAAATTCCTTCAGTTCGCAATGAATGACTTCGATGAAAATATAACCTATAATGAGGAAACAGGCTTAACAGATAATAAATATGTCAGCTATGCACAGGCACTGTGCGACACAAAAAAGCAGTATTATACCATTTTAAAGTATAACCGCGGTCTTGGTGTCTATAATATTTTAGAGGACGGAACAATAACGCTCGATATACAGGTTATTGTAAATTACAATGAATCAACCGAAAATCATCACATCGGAAATATTCATACGGAAATGATGATAGCCGACGGCGAATTCCGAGTAAAACCAAAAACAATCAGCTTTGAAACACTTGAAGAATATAAAGTTTCAGATCCTCGTGAAACAGCAAAAGAAAACTGGGCTTATACAATCAATAACACAAGCCCGGCATCATCCAGCAACAGCAAGGTATTAAAATCAATTGATACAAGCTTTACTGTGAGCACTTCAGCAATTCATTCACAGCAAAGACTTGCAGGCGAAGTAAGCGATATAAAAAATGCAGACCATATAATTTTCTCTCAAAACGGAGTGTCCATAACTCCGAAAGAGGGCTTCAGCTTTGACAAGACAATGCTTGATGAGGGCAGATTTTCTGTTTTGATAAATGACGGAAAAGACGATATTTCATATTCAGGTGCAATCAGGGATAATACGCTTTATATTTATTTTGATAAAACCTATGACCGTGACAAATTAGGCAGAGTTCAGATTATTTTCGGCAAATAATAAATTAATAATAAACACTATTCTATTTTTGTTGATTATATTTTTACTTTGTGCTATAATCTGTGAAAATCGGGATTCAGCATATCCCGTCACAATTACTGTTTTAGAGAGTGATATTTTGAAAGAAGTTATGATTACGGCAGATTCAACCTGTGATTTGCCTGATTACCTGATTGAAAAAAATAATATTACCATTCTGCCGTTATCTATTCTGTTAGGGGATAAAGCCTATTCAGACGGTGTGGATATTTTCCCGCAGGACATTTATGCATATGTTAACAAAACAGGCGATTTACCTAAGACCTCTGCTGTAACACCTGCACAGTACAGTTCCGTTTTCAGAGAGTTTGTTGAGCAGGGCAAGGCTGTTGTTCACATCGGTTTAAGCTCTGCCATATCATCCAGCTATCAGAATGCCTGTATTGCCGCAGCAGAATTTGATGACGTATACTGCATTGATTCAAAAAGTCTTTGCACGGCAATGGGTCTTCTTGTATTAAAGGCTTGTGATTTCAGGGCTAAGGGCTTTGACGCAAAAAGGATATATAACCGTGTTAACTCCCTTGTGCCTAAGGTAAGCACCACCTTTGTTTTAAATAACCTTGAATATCTCCACAAGGGCGGAAGGTGCTCAGGCGTTGCTAAATTCAGTGCCAATGTGCTTGGTATCAAGCCAAGCATTGCTGTTGATGAAAACGGCAGGCTCGATGTTGCAAAAAAATACAGAGGAAAAATAGATCTGGTATATAAGCAATATATCAGCGACAGCCTGAAGGATATCAACAAAATTGACCCTGCAAGAGTAGTAATAGCCAACAGCGGTGACATTAATCCCGAAATACTCAGCTTTGCAAAAGGTATGATTGAGGGTAAAAACAAATTTGCCGAGGTTATCACGGCAGATGCAGGCTGTACAATATCATCACACTGCGGTCCTAAAACCTTAGCAATATTTTATATCAGAAAATAAATATCAGGTGCTGAGAGCTGCGGCTCAAAGCACCTTTATATTATTCGGATTGTAAACCTGTCTTAAAAAAGGAGTAAACAATGGCACTAAAGGATGAAATCATTTTTGCACTGTTAAACACAACAGACTATATAAGCGGAGAAGAGTTGGCAAAAAAATTCGGCAAAAGCCGTGCCGCTGTTTGGAAAAGTATTAAAAGTCTTATTAATGAAGGCTATGAAATAGATGCTGTTACAAACAAAGGCTATAAGCTTATTGAAAACGGCAATATTATTTCTGCACCGAGCATTAAGAAATACATAAATAATGATATTGAAGTCATATATTATCCGACCATTGACAGCACCAACAACTGCTGCAAGCGTTTGCTTGCCGAGGGCAGAAACGGAGAATTTTTAGTTGTTGCCGAGCAGCAGAGTGCAGGCAGAGGCAGACAGGGAAAAAGCTTTTATTCCCCGTCAGGTACAGGCGTATATTTTTCTCTTGTATTAAATCCGCTGCTACCCCTGCAAAATGCCGTTACAGCAACTACCGCAGCCGCCGTAGCCGTGTGCAAGGCGATTGAAAAAACAACTGATAAAAAGCCAAAAATCAAATGGGTCAATGACGTTTATCTTGACGGCAAAAAAATCTGCGGAATTTTAACAGAGGCAATCACGAATTTTGAGGAGGGCATCGTCACCAATGTTATCATCGGCATCGGTATAAATATTAATACCGACGATTTCCCTGACGAGGTTGAAAATGCAGGCTGTCTGAACGAAAAAATCAACAGAAGTCTTTTGATTGCCGAGGTCTGCAATGAGCTTACAAAAATCGCTAAAGGGGACATAAAAAGCTTTATTGACTATTACCGCAGCCATTCCCTTGTGATAGGTGAAAAAATCAGATTCATAAAAAACGGCGAGGCAACACCTGCAACAGCGATTGCGATTGATGAAGCAGGCGGACTTGAGGTTGAGCTTGAGAGCGGAGAACGCACAGTGCTCAGAAGCGGTGAAATCAGTATCAGAAAAATATAATAAGAAGACATAGAAAAACACCATTGCTTCTGCAATGGTGTTTTTCATTTGATATTAAACTTTATCCTTGTATCTCTCGGCGGTTATAATTCCGTCTTTAACATTCAGTCTGCAGATTCTTGCATTTCTTGCGTCAAAAGCACTGGCATTCAAGCCGTCATCATAATCTCTTGCGTGATAGACTGCATACCACTGACCATCCTTTTTAATCATGGAGTGATGACCTGTGCCCTCCTCAAATTCATTTGCCGCAATAACAGGATGATATGTGTTCTCATCAGGATACTTTTCAAACTTAATTTTTCTCAAATCGGTTTCATCGGTCTTAGCACGGGCATATCCGATATAGTATGTAGGCTGTTCAAAGCAGTTGCCTGAATACATTACATACTGCCAGTCACCCTCTTTAAAGTAGAATGCACCCTCAATTGTGTGCCAGTGCTGACCTTTTTTATATCTGTCACGTCTGTAAATATCCTCATCGAGTGTAGGCTCAATAACCGTAACAGGATTTCCCTCTGCGTGGTAAGGGTCTGTCATTTTATCAACAACAATATATGTGCCTATTCTGTCACCCTCAAACCTGTTGGTTGAATAGAAAATAAAAAGACCTGCCTCATTTTTCACAACGTGTGAGTCAATTGAAAAAGGATGAAGAAGCTGTGTTGCATTAGTAAACGGACCAAGGGGGTTATCCGCCTCTGAAACAAACATTGCGCCCCTGTGACCGCCCTTGTCCGGCTTATCATCATATATTTCAATTGAGTTGTACATATAGAATTTTCCGTCAAGCTCAATCACACTCGGTGCCCAGAAATCCGTATGATCGGGCACAGTCATTACTCTGCCTGCAAACTCCCAGCCTTCAAACAAATCGTCTGCATGATAAGCATAAATGCCGTCGTGACCTGTGGTATAAATATAATATCTTCCACCTGATTCAAAAATAAACGGATCTGCCTGACCGATATAATTATCTTTATCAATTTTTAAAAGATGCATAGAGAAACTCCTTAAAAATTAATTTTTGATATTATAATATACGGAAACGATTATTACAATAGTATTTTTTGTTTATTTTACAAATTTTTTTAATCTGTTAACCAGAATTGCCGCAACAGCAATTTTTACTGCATCGGGTATTAAAAACGGAATAACGCAGGTAGTCAGGGCTGAAACGAATGTTACCTTATATGCAATCATAAACCACACCGTTCCGAACAGATAGCAAACCAGTATTCCGATTGCCATAAACAAAATATTTACCCAAAGCCTTTTGCCCAGCCTGTCAGCAGCCAAGCCCACAATCAGAGCAGTAAAAATAAAACCGACAATGTAACCGCCTGTGGGTCCCGTAACAGCGGCGATTCCGCTTTTGAAGCCCGTGAACACAGGCAATCCAACCATACCAAGCAGAATATAAACAAGAACGGTCAGCGTTCCCCTTTTCCAGCCCAGCAAGCCTGCTGTAAGACACACCGCACAGGTCTGCAAAGTAAAGGATACGGTCATAGGTATTGAAATCCACGCACAAACTGCAATTAAAGCAGCAAATAATCCGATATAGACAATATCAATTGTTTTAAATTTTTTCTTTTTTGCTTTTTCTTCAGTCATAATACTGTACCTCCTTTGCAAGATTATTCCACTAAGCCGAAACATTGTCAACTAAAATTTTCTTTTAGGTTTACAATTAACAATACATTATTCGACGTATTTATACAAAATAAGTTGATTTATAATTATCTGTTATATATAATGAAAATGATTAATTTAATTGAGGTATAATAGAATGAAGAAATCAAAAAAATTGCTTTCTATATTTTTAAGCATAGCTGTTTTGATGACATCTTTAGTAGGCTTTACAACCATCAGCTACGCTGCGACAAGAAACTTCACCAGCGGCGATTTAAGCTGCACCCTTGACACAGATACAGGTGTATTCACGGTAAAAGGCTCAGGAAGAGGTGCAGGTTATGCCAACAGCAACTTCAAAAGAGCACCCTGGTATACCACATACCGTTCTCAAATTAAAAGCGTAGTTATTGAAAACGGCGTTATAGAAATCGGTGCATACTGGTTTTACGACTGTGCTAATCTTCAGTCGGTTACGATTGCCGACTCTGTTGACACAATCGGTGATTGCTGCTTTAGAGAATGTACATCCCTGCAGAATATTACACTGCCTAAAAACTGCTCCTGGTATTACAAGGAATTATTTCTTGACTGCACAAGCCTGAAATGGGCAGTTATGCCTGAAAGCAATAATACATCAAATTACAGCGGCAAGCTCCCTGACGGCACCTTCAAAGGCTGCACTTCACTTGAAGAGGTTTATATCGGTTCAGGTCATACAGCAATTGACGCAAACGCATTTTACGAATGCAAAAGTCTTCACGGTGTAATCTGGAACAGCGGCAGCATTACCAATGTGGGTACAGACGCACTTAACAGCGTGCCTAACAGCTGTTTGTTTTTCTCAAAGGACAATGCACTGGGTGACTGGGCAAAGAGCTTTAATAAATCTGCAAATTCCATTAACGGCTCCTGTTCATCAGAGGGTACACTTGCTTATTCCCTTGACACAAATGACAGAGCAATGAGGCTGAACTTCAGCGGCAGCGGAACAATGACCTCTACTCCGTGGACAAATTATCGTTATCTTATTAAGGACATAAGCTTTGCAGACACTGACAACACATATACGATTGCATATAACGCATTTAACGGTGCACAAAACCTTGCAACCGTTATATTCAACAATAACTGTCCGGGCACACTTACAATTGGTGACGGTGCTTTTCAAAATTGTACAGCCTCAACCTACTGGCTTGATATTCCGAAAAACTGCACAAGCATAGGCAGCAATGCTTTCAATAACACAAACTTTAACTGGGTTAAGTTTTATTCACCAAAGCTGACAATCCCTGCTGACGCATTCGGCACAGGCTATGCAAGATTCTACGGACTCCATGACAGCGGAGCTTATGATTTCTACAAAGCAGGCAAGGCTAATGGTGCAAACTGGGAATACCACTGTCTTGCAGATGCAGACGGCAGTGTAACAGACCCAAATGCCCGGCACGAATATACCACAAAAACAATTGCTCCGACCTGCACAGATGTGGGACGTGATGAAATATTCTGCGCTTACTGCGATAGCGGAATCCTGCAGAAAAACTTTACACAGTCTACAGGTCACACCTATATAAACGGAGTTGCTGACAATAACGGTATGATACTTTATACCTGCTCCTCCTGCGGACAGAACAATTTACAAATCAATCCGATGCATCTGCTGTCCCTTTTCAATACACACATCAGCCTTGCTGAGGATACCCCTGCTTTCAATCAGTCAAACTACCTTGCAGAATTTGATTTGTACAATGACGGCTTTATCAATGCCAAGGATTACGGATTACTTAATACTGCTGCAGAAACCTATATGGACACACTTATGAATGACGGTTTGAATTTCATCAATAAAGGCACTACTGTTGACACGACAACAACTTACCAGACTATTGACGGCTTTGGTGCATCAGGTGCGTGGTGGGCACAGGATGTAGGTCGCTGGAGTGACGAGCAGATTGACAGAGTAACGGAGCTTCTTTATGGTGAAAGCGGTGCGGGACTCGATATTTACAGATACAATCTTGGCGGTGGCTCTGAAAACGACCCGTATATCGGTGACTGGAGGAGAAGAGCCGAAGACTTCCTTTCACCCACAAGCAATATCAATGACGCTTCAACCTATGACTGGACTGCTGACGCAGCCGCACAGAAGGTGCTTGCATCCGTTAAAAAGGCAAATCCCGATTTCAAGCTGACACTGTTTTCAAACTCAGCACCTGTTTCATTAACAGACAACGGCAAAGCATACTGCAGCAACGGTGTAAAGCAGAATCTGAGCGAAAGCAACTATCGGTCATTTGCCAACTATGTTGTTAACTGTGCAGAGCACTTTATTGATGAGGGCTACAATGTAACAAGCGTTTCACCAATCAACGAGCCTGAATGGGACTGGGCTGCAGACGGCAACGGCTACTGCTCACAGGAGGGCTGTCATTTTACCGCAGAAGCGGCAAGAACCTTCTACAACAACTATATGGTTCCGTCACTCAAGGCAAGCTCAAAGCTTAACGGCAAGGTTAATCTTTCTGTATGGGAATGTGCTCAGCTCAACCACTCAAACAGTGATCTTTATAAAAAATTCCTGCCGAATATGTTCTCTTCGCAGGCTCCTATTATTGGCACGAACTATGCGAAGAACAATGCAAACATCCGTGACTACTGCAACAGCCTTGACACCCATTCATACTGGGCAAGCACAAGTGACAGAAACACGGTTGCAAGCGACATCAGCGGCAGCAACTATTCTGCAATTGAAGAGGTTCGCTGCACAGAATACTGCCAGATGACAAATGACGGCAGCTCAGGCTGTTATAACTACCATACACAGGAGGGGCAGTATGTTGACGGCAACGGTATAGGTATGTATTACGCCCTCGCTCTGGCTGATATTATGCATCAGGATTTGACCATTCTCAACGCAGTTGAATGGGATTGGTGGACAGCCTGCAGCGGCGGCATATATCCTGATGGTCTTATCTACGTTGACTATGACAACCCCGATAACATCCAGACAGCGAAAAGGCTGTGGGTAATGGGTAACTATGCAAAATTCATTCAGGAGGGTGCTAAGCGTGTTAAGGTCACCACAGGCTCTGCCCTCGGAAAAAATCTGAAAACAGAAAAGACCTATGGCGACGACAAAATCAATTATATTGAGCAGTCTGCCTATGTTAATCCCGACGGCTCAATCGTTATTGTTTACATCAATAATTCAGACACGGATGAGTATACATATATTAACCCGGGCAGTAATTCTCAGGCAAGCTCTTTTGAATCTTATGTAACCGATGCAGGTCGTAATCTTGAAAAATATCAGTCCGGCACATTCAGTGCTGATAAGCTGAGCAGTATGCTTACAATTATTCCTGCAAAATCAGTTACAACAGTTGTTCTTAAATAAATACTTTGACAAAAGCTCCGATTGAAAAATATCGGAGCTTTTTCATTTTATACTTGATTTTAAATAAAAGGTCTGCTATAATATCACTAATCTGCTTTAAAGTGTTGGGACTTTAAAGCAATAAAGTTAAGTGAGGTTATAATTATGAACAGCAGAAAAGGTAACTTGATGTCCGTTCGTAAGGACGTTAAAGTGCTTGACGCAACCATTCGTGACGGCGGTCTTTGCAACAATTTTGAATTTACGGATGAATTTGTTACAGAGCTTTATAAATCCAATATAAAATCAGGCGTTGACTATATGGAGTTCGGTTATCGTGCTTCCAAAAATCTTTTTGATCCAAAGAATTTCGGAAAATGGAAATTCTGCGACGAAGCAGATTTGCGTTCAATCGTAGGTGACAACATCAGTGATATGAAAATCGCGGTTATGGCAGATGTGGGCAGATGCGATTACAAGGATGACTTTGTACCAAAAAGTGAAAGCGTTATTGATATGGTGCGTGTTGCCTGCTATATTCATCAGATTCCTGCTGCAATTGAAATGATTGAGCATTTCCACAGCCTTGGCTATGAAACCACCTGCAATATTATGGCAATCAGCCAGGCAAACAGCGAGCAGGTTGAGGCTGCACTTGAAATGCTGGGTGACAGCAGTGTTGACGTAATCTATCTTGTTGACAGCTACGGCTCACTCTACCCTGAAAATGCGGGAAAGCTTGCAAAGCAGTATCTTGAGATTGGTGACAAATACGGCAAGGCAATCGGCTTCCACGCTCACAACAACCAGAATCTTGCATTTGCAAATACGATTGAAACCATGTCATACGGCGTATCCTATCTTGATGCTACTGCATCAGGTATGGGCAGAGGTGCAGGAAACTGTGCAATGGAGCTGCTTTTAGGCTTCCTTAAAAATCCGAAATACAATCTTTACAGCCTGCTCACCTTCCTCGAAAAGTATATTCTTCCTCTTAAGGAAAGCGGTGTTGTATGGGGCTATGATGTTCAGTATATGCTGACAGGTCAGCTCAACCGCCATCCGCGTGAGGCTATGGCTTTCACCGCAGACAACAGACAGGATTACTGTGAATTCTATAAAGGTCTGCTTGAAAACGATTAATGAATACAGCGGGCGGATACTATCCGCCCCTACAAAAACTCCTTGCCATACAAGGAGTTTTATTTTATTGCAACAGGAGCTGCAAATTGTTATAATGAATATATAAGCATATAAAAGGAGTACTGCAATGAGCAAATTCAGATGGGCATATATCGGCAGCGGCAATATTGCAAATTCAACCGCAAAGGAAATTGTTAAAGGAAATCACGTTATAACCTCCGTTTACGGCAGAAATTTTGACAAAGCAATTGACTTTGCAAATAAATACAATGCACAGGCTTTTGACAATTTTGATAAAGCAGTTGGAAGGGATGATGTTGACGGCGTGTACATTGCAACACCTCACACATCACACGTTGATTATGCCGTCAGGGCAATGGAGCTTGGCAAGCCTGTGCTCTGTGAAAAGCCCGTTGGTGTAACAACAAAGGATGTTGACATTTTAATTGATGCAGCAAAAAGAACACAGGTATATTTTTGTGAGGCAATGTGGACTTGGTTCTCCGATGTAGCACTGAAGGTCAAGGAATGGGTAGACACAAAAGCCATAGGTGAAATAAAGGATGTAACCATTAACTATGCTTTCCCCGGTATATTAATGGCGAAAAATTCAAGAGTGTTAACACCATCAACAGCAGGCGGTGCACTGCTTGACATCGGCATTTATCCTATAACATACTGCTATAATCTTTTCGGCGTACCGAAAAACATCACCTGCAAGGGCACATTGAAAAACGGGATTGATATTAAAGAAACGGTTGTTCTTGAATATGACACTTTCAAATGCACACTCAATATGTCACTTTGTGCTTTGAAAGAAGATTGCCTGATTAAAGGCAGTGCAGGAGAAATCAGTCTGCCGGTATTTTTCCATATGGCTTCAAAGGCAATACTAAAAAACAGAAATGGCAAAACCGTATTTAACGGCAAAACAGATTATCTCACTGAATTTACAAGAGCTGCAGAGGAAATCAGGGCAGGCAAAACGGAGTCGGAGTACATCCCGTTCTCCGCAACAAGAGCTTGTATGGAAATTATGGACGAATGCCGCCGACAAATGAATTTAGTATATCCATTTGAAAATTGACAAAATCATTGACAAAGAAAAAAAACAGTATTATAATGTATCTAACTTAATAAGTCAGGGGTGCTGCTTTTATTACCAAAAGCGGCTGAGATTATACCCTCTAAGCCGAGCATTAGTATGGACGGTGTTAGACGAGATATATGACATTACTGCACCCCTATCTACGTATAGGGGTGTTTTTTTATTTTGATTTATTAAGAATCTTAAGAAAGGAAGGAAAGATCATGAAAGCAAGTATAGCAATTCAGGTTTTACCACAGGTTGACAGCGAGGATGAGCTTATCAGAATTGTTGATGAGGTTATTGCCTACATCAAAAGCTCAGGCTTAAACTGTTATGTCGGTCCATTTGAAACAACTATTGAGGGTGACAGCTACGACCAGCTTATGGAGATTGCCGCAAACTGTCAGAAGGTTGCAATCAACGCAGGCTGTGAAAGCGTAAGTGCTTATATCAAGGTAGTTTACACACCTGACGGCGAGGTTTTAACAATTGACAAAAAAGTATCAAAGCATCACGAATAAGCTTGCCCCTGTTGTTGCAGTTGCCGTAATTATTTTAATATGGTTTTTATGCAATAACTTTGAGATTGTTCCTGCATATATGCTGCCGTCCCCCCTTGATGTTGCAAGAGCATTTATCGACAATTTTTCGGTAATGCTGAAACAGGCAGCCGTTACCTTGCAGGAAGCAATTTACGGGCTTGGCATCGGTATTGTGCTGGCATTTATTGTTGCTGCTTTAATGGACAGATTTCGCTTTTTGAGAAAAGCAATTTATCCTATATTGGTTATAACGCAGACTATACCCACCATTGCAATTGCTCCTCTGCTCGTTTTGTGGATGGGCTTTGGAATGGCGCCAAAAATTACCCTTGTTGTAATCACCACCTTTTTCCCCATATCCATCGGTCTTTTAAACGGCTTTGAAAATGCCGACAGGGACGAGATTAATATGATGCGTTCAATGGGGGCAAACAGATTACAAATATTCAGACATATCAAACTCCCGTCTGCTGCAGGCGCCTTTTTTTCAGGACTTAAAATATCTGCCTCCTACGCGATTGTAGGGGCTGTTATTTCCGAATGGCTGGGCGGCTTTGAGGGACTTGGCGTTTATATGACAAGGGTTAAAAAGGCATATGCCTTTGACAAGATGTTTGCTGTTATTGTGTTCATTTCAGCAGTGAGCCTTTTGCTTATTGCAATCGTTTCTGTATTGCAGCACATTGCTATGCCATGGGAACAGAAAAAAGTGAAAGGAAAACAAATATGAAAAAAAGAATGATTTGCCTTGTTCTTGCAGCAGCTTTTATTATCAGCCTTGCTGCATGCAGTAAAACAGACAAAGAAACAAACAGTAATAACAAGGATAACAAAGAAAAAACAGCTATAACCGTTTGTCTTGACTATACACCAAATACAAACCACACAGGTATGTTTGTTGCTCTTGAAAAGGGCTACTATGAGGAAGCAGGTCTTGACGTAACAATCGTTCAGCCGCCTGAAAACGGTGCAACACAAGCCTGTGCCGCAGGGCAGGCACAGTTTGCTGTGGATTTTCAGGATATTCTGGCTGCAGCATTAACATCCGATACCCCTCTTGATGTTACCGCTGTTGCTGCACTCCTGCAGCACAACACATCGGGTATAATGTCCTTAAAGGGTCAGGGTATGGACAAACCATCAGGCTTAGCAGGAAAAACATATCTCACCTGGGATTCACCCATTGAGCTTGCTACACTGGAATCTGTTGTTACAAAAGACGGCGGTGATTGGAACAAGGTTAATAAAATTCCGAACACAGTTACCGACGACGCACAGGATATCAAGCAGAATCCCGATCACGCAATCTGGATATTCTACGGCTGGGGCGGAATCAACGCAGAGGTTAATAACATTGAAACTGACTTCTTCTATTTCAAGGATATTGACCCGGTGTTTGACTATTACACACCTGTTTTGGTTGCAAACAATGAATTTTTAAATACAAATCCTGATGCAGCAAAGGCTTTCCTTGAAGCAACTAAGAAAGGCTACGAATTTGCAATCGCTAATCCGAAAGAGGCTGCAGACATTCTCATTAATTCAGATGACACAAAGTCACTTGTAGGCAGTGAAGAGCTTGTTTATGAAAGCCAGGAATGGATTTCACAGCAGTATATTGCCGATGCTGAAAAATGGGGATATATTGATCCTGCACGCTGGAACGGTTTTTACAGCTGGCTCTACGACAATAAGCTGGTTGAAAAGGACATCAGCAATAACGTTGGTTTTTCAAACGATTATTTATCATAATTATGGAAATTTTATCTGTTAAAAATATTACAAAAAGCTTTGGCGAAAACAGAATCATTGAGAACGTAAGCCTCACCCTTAACAAGGGTGAGCTTGTGTCCCTGCTGGGTGTAAGCGGTGCAGGAAAAACAACGCTGTTCAACTGTATTTCAGGAATAGATAAGGCTGACAGCGGTCAGATTATTCTGCAGGGTGAGGACATCAGCGGCAAGCCCGGTCAAATCAGCTATATGCTGCAAAAGGATTTACTTCTGCCATATAAAAAAATAGTGGATAATGTGTCACTGCCCCTTGTGCTTTCAGGCAAAAAGAAAGCAGATGCGAGAGAATGTGCACTTGCACACTTTGCCGAGTTCGGTATTGAAGGCACCGAAAATTATTACCCTGCACAGCTTTCCGGCGGTATGCGTCAGAGAGCAGCACTGCTCAGGACTTATCTGGCATCAAATGGCGTTGCACTCCTTGACGAGCCTTTCAGTGCACTTGACACAATCACAAAGGGAGCAATGCATTCCTGGTATCTGTCAGTGATGGAAAAAATTGATTTATCAACGATTTTCATAACCCACGATATTGACGAGGCTGTTCTGCTTTCCGACAGAATTTTAATTCTGTCAGGCAAGCCGGGAAAAATAACCGATGAAATCAGAATTAATCAACCAAAACCACGGAGCAGTGATTTTAATTTGACACCTGATTTTTTAGAATATAAAAAACAGGTAATTAATGCCCTTGGTAATATATAAATAAACAGCAAAGCCACGAAAATTTTCGTGGCTTTGTTTTTTTATTCTCTACTGCTCTTCAACAGGAAATACATCCTGTCCCTCGAGCTTTTCAATAAATGGCATTATATTTGTGCCATAAACCCTTCCGTCAGGAAACAGGTCAAGCATCGGTTCAAGAATAAAGCGTCTTTCGCTGTATCTCGGATGCGGAACAAGAAGATTTCTGCTTTCAATTTTTTCATTCTCAGCAAAAATAATATCAATATCAATTATCCTCGGACCATAGCGAACAGTCCGCAGTCTGCCGAAGCCTGCCTCAATACCCAGGCACGCACCAAGCATTTCGTGCGGCTCAAAGATGGATTCAACCTTTAAAATAATATTATAAAAATTTTCCTGTCTTGCGTAGCCCACAGGCTCGGTTTCATAAATTCTTGACTGATTAACAACATCTGTATAGGGCAGAAGATTGATACAATCAATACATTTATTAATATTGGCTTTTCTGTCGCCGATATTCGTACCCACACTTAAAATATATTCCATAACGCTTTACAGCACGTCAGTGCCGTTTTTACCTTTCTCTGAATATCTGAACCCCAACCCAGCCGAAATCGGCTTTCATCGGTGCTTCAGGCTTTTTAAGAGTAATAAGAACATTAAATATATCAGGATATTCGCTGAGTATTACATCTGCTGTCACCTGTGCAACCTTTTCGAGCAAATCATATTTTTTTTCTGTTACAACACGTGTAACGGTTTTTATGACCTTTGCATAGCTTACGGTATCCTCAACATTATCACTGTGGCACGCCTTTGTCATATTGACATCCATATCAATATCAAAAACAAAATGCTGACCCTCTTCCTTTTCCTCGGGATTGACACCGTGATATGCAAATATCTTTAAATCACGAATTAAAATTTTATCCATTACAAAATAAAGCCTTTCATATTCTGAGCCATTAAAATGCCCTGCTTTTCATTTTTTACATCGTGAACTCGAATAATATCGGTACCGCCTAAAATTGCCGCTGTATCGGCAGCTATGTTGCCGTAAACACGTTCTTTAGGATTATCCTGCTCACTGCCCTGACCGATTACTCTTTTTCTTGATGTGCCGAGAAGAAGAGGAAAACCGTCAATTTTATATCTGCTTACATTTGCAAGAAGGTACATACTTTCCTCATAGCTTTTACCGAAGCCTATACCCATATCAAGGCATAGCTGTGATTTATCAATGCCGAACTTTAAGCATTCCTCAACTGATTTTTCAAAAAAATCCCTGACATCATCAGGTGTACCTGCACCATTATGCATTAAAATCCAGCCTGCACGGTAAAATTTGACGATTTCCGCCATTTTCCGAGATATTACACCACTGACATCGTTTATGATGTCTGCACCCGATTTAAGGGCATTCTCAGCCACTGGAGGATAATATGTATCAACCGAAACGGGAACAGATAATTTCCCTTCAAGTGCTTTTAAAACAGGCTCAAGCCTTGCCCATTCCTCCGTATCACTTACAGGTGTGTGACCGGGTCTTGTGGACTGACCTCCAATGTCAATGATATCAGCACCCTCTGCCTCAAGCCGGAGAGCACATTCAACCGCATCAGGTGCAGAAAAATGATCACCGCCGTCACTGAAGCTGTCAGGCGTAACATTGACAATGCCCATTACAAGCACCTTTTCACCATATTCAATCTGTTTGTTTCTGCAATTCCAAATCATATATTATTCTTTCTGCATTATTTATTAAGCAGAGCCAATACCTCTGCTCTTGAACGTGCATCGTTTCTGAGTATTCCCCTGAGTGCTGAGGTCTGTGTCTGTGAGCCTGAAGCCTTTGCACCGCGTATTGACATACACATATGCTCTGCCTCAATAATAACAGCAACTCCCTTAGGACTTAAATTATCATTTAAAAAATCGGCTATATCGTGGGTGAGCCTTTCCTGCACCTGTGGCTTTTTTGCAAAGTTATCAACAATTCTTGCAAGCTTTGAAAGACCGATTATTTTGTTATCGCTGGGAATGTAAGCAATATGCGCCTTACCCACAAACGGCAGGAGATGGTGTTCACACATTGAGCTGAAGGGAATATCCCTTACAATAACAAGCTCATCATTTGACTTTTCATCAAAAAATTTCAAATGCTGATGGGGGTCTTCGCTGAGTCCTGCAAATAATTCCTCATACATATTTGCCACTCTGCGTGGTGTTTCAAGCAGTCCTGCTCTGTCAGGGTCTTCACCCACTGCAATCAGAATTTCTCTTACTGCCTTTTCAATTTTTTCTTTATCCATAAAATCACCGCTTATTTTTTATTTAACAAAATAACCCTTTATCTTTTTTAAGCTGTCATCCGTCAGCCTATTGCCGTCATAGCCTGCCTGTGCGTTATAAACACCCTTTGCAACCAAATCATTGCCGATAACACTGAGTCTGTCACCTGCAAGTGAAAAATCACGCACGGATATATTTGTGTCTGACAATGAAACAAACTCTCTGAAAAGCTTTTCACTGATTTGTGCATTTTCACTGTTCAACTGCTGTGAAAGGCTTGCAAGGAGCAGCTCGCTTGCCTGTGATGAGCTGTTTTCTGCATCAAGATAATATCTTATCAAATTAATAAAATACTTTCCGTCAATATTCTGCTCACCTGAATTTATTTTTAATGAATAGGTTACAGGACTGTCATTTTTCCTGTACTTGATGTCATTTAATATCGGATAATTAATACTTCCAAGCTCATTGAAAAATTCTTCAAAATCAGCACTTTCCATTGAAATATAATAATCAAAATCCGTACCGATATAAGTGTCAATTGCTTTTTTCACATTTTCAGCACCTGAGGATTTGAATATTTCATTGAGATTATTTCCGTCAATCTCAGTAGCAGCCTTCAGCAATGCCGCCTTATAGGACTTATTGTCCATATCAACCTGAACCAGTGCCGTAAACAAAAGCTCATTATCCTTATGAACCAGCGTAATAAAGTTGCGCTTTCCGCTGACCTCAGGAATCTCTGCCTCATCTGCATTATCCGATACATTCCGGCTTGTTATTTTAAGATTTTCAGGTTCAAAAAACTTTTTTGCACTGAAATCATTTTTTATGCTTAATGCAAGCACAAAAATTATAGTAAAAACAATAATAACAGCAAGTGCAATAATCAGAATTTTCTGCTCTGTTGACTTTTCTTTATTTGATTTTGAGAAATATATGTCGCCTCTGTTTTTAAAAATTCTCATTTCGCACCTCCCTGAAAAATCATTATACAATAGGTCATTTTATTTTACAAGTAATATTACTTTAATATCACGGGGAATTTTATATGGATATTTAACATATTTTCTGTATAATCTGCATAAATAGAGCCGTTCATCTGCTGTGTCAGCATTTTTGCAATGGAAAGACCAAGCCCTGTTGATTTATCGGCAGCCTGTACGGTATAAAAGCGGTCAAACAATCTGCCCACCTGCACCTCGTCAAGCCCCTTTGCATGGTTTGAAAAAATGATTTCTCCGCTGTCCTTTAACTCTATTTTTAAATCACCGTCACTGTATTTTACTGCATTGCTGATTATATTCTGAAAAATTCTCAGCAGTGCATTTTTATTAAAATTACCAACTATTTTTCTTTCGGTTATTGAAATATCCGGTACAATATTGTGCTGACGAATCAGGGCATAATGAGCAGCAATGCTTTCCTCAAGCACGCTGTTCAATTCAAGCCTTTCGGGTTTTTCATTGTTAAAGGTCGAGGATATAACCGAATACCTGAAAAGCTCCGTTGTTAACTGCTTGAGCACCTGTACACGTGAAGATATGATTTCTATATAGTTTTCTGCCTCAGGTGATTTTTCCTCATTTTCAAGCAAAGTGAGATAACCGCATATAGCTGTAAGCGGTGTACGCAAATCGTGTGAAATATTTGTAACTGCCTCTTTCAGCTCCAAATCACCCTGCTGAAATTTTCTTCTTTCTGCTCTGAGCTTTTTCAGTTCCTTATTTATATCATTTGCCAACCTGCACATATGTCTGTCACGGCAGGATATGTCAATAACCGTGTTTGTATCGGTTTTTATTCTGTTGGAAAACTCATCAATAATTTCATCAGCGCTTTTTTGAAGCAACCGGATTTTAAATATCAGTACCGCAATAATTATCGTTAATACTGCAATTACAATCCATAACCAAAAATCCATAATAAATCCTTTATTTTAAATCCTTTTTTCTGAAAGCAAACACACCGCAGATATTTACTGCTGCTGTAAGCAAAACGGAATAGAGAATATTAATCAGAGGATTTGTAATCTCCTCATTTGCAATTAAAATACTTTGACCTGTAGGGAGAAACTGCAAAAGCCATTCATCAATTTTTCTTTCCCAGCCGGTAACATAAGCAGGATTTGGTTTTTCGGGACCAAATACAGCCTCACCGTCTGCCGAAAGAGAAACAAAGTCACGGGAAAATTCAGGCTCAAGTAAAACATTATAAATACTGCTGGCTATCAGAACCAATGCAAGACTGACAGTAATGGTTAAAACAACTGTTATTGCCTTATTTGATGACAGCATACTTATCATTGTTAAAATTGCTGTTAACACTGCTGTTATTAGAACACAAAGCAAGGCAACTAACAAATAAGCCTTTATTTCGCCCTGCCAATAACCAAAGAACGGAACACCAAAGGCACAGCCAATCAGCATTGCTGTTAAAATTACAAGTGAGCCTGTAAAGCAGGTAATATAATTTACAAAGTAAATGTCTGTACGGCTGTGACCGATTACAATTTTATTTCTTATTGTACCGTCACTGTAATCTGTACCAATGAAAAACGAAATAAATACTGCATAAAAAAAGCTGAATATCGGCAGTATGTTAAAATAGACTGCATTGAGCGTTTTTACATTATTTTCTGTATCAATATCCGATACAGACATTCCGCTTTTAGTTATCATAAAAGCAGATAAAATAAATATAAAAGCAGATACAAGCCAAAACATTTTGTCACGCATAAGGCGGGAAAAATTAGCAGATAAAAGTTTAGTCATTTCCATTACCTCCCACAAGATTAATATAATAGCCCTCAAGGCTTTCATCACGTTCTGCCATTGAAATGACGTCACAGCCCTTCTCTGACAGTTTAAGAACAAGCTGTGATACATTTACTGCTGAATAAATATCAGCCCCTGTGTCGGAGATAATGCTGTATTCTATTTTTAATTCATCAAGCACAAGCGATAACATTTTAATATCCGTTACCTCAATGCGTATTGCCTTACGGCAGGAATTTTCAAGCTCCTTTGCACTGATTTCCTTTACCACTCTTCCGCAGTCAACAAAGCCATAATGCGTTGCAAGCTTTGAAAGCTCATCAAGAATATGACTTGAAATCAGAACGGTAATATTAAATTCTCTGTTCAGTTTCAATATTAACTCACGGATTTCAACAATACCCTGCGGGTCAAGACCGTTTATAGGCTCATCCAAAACCAAAAAGTCAGGGTCACCTGCAAGCGCAACAGCAATACCTAATCTTTGCTTCATACCGAGAGAAAAATGTTTTGCCTTTTTCTTTCCTGTATTCTCAAGCCCTACCAGCTTCAGCAAATCTTCGATACCATCAAAGGACGGCAGACCGAGAATTCTGAACTGCTGCTTTAAATTTTCCTTTGCCGTCATATCAAGATAGATTGACGGTGTTTCAACCACAGCACCTATTCTTCGCCTTGCCTTTGTAATACCTTTTGAATTGCTTTTTTTACCATAGAGAATATATTCTCCCGATGTTGGATTCTGCAATCCGCAGATAATGCGAATTAAGGTTGTTTTGCCCGCACCGTTTTTGCCCACAAGACCATAAATTGAGCCTTGCGGAATTTTCATGGTCAGTTCGTCAAGAGCTTTGAAATTCTTATATTTTTTAGTCAAAGCCTTTGCTTCAAGAACATAATCCATAATGAATGCCTCCTTTTATTTGATACCGTCATTTTAGCAGGCAACAGTTAAGAAAACGGTTAAGAAAAGCGTAAATATTCAGTTAAGATTCATTTTAAAGCCAATACCCCAGACTGCTTCAATATAATTTTTACCGCCTGCTTCCTTAAGCTTTTTTCGGATATTGCTGATATGAACCTTTAAAGAGCTTTCAACACAGTCGGGCGTATCAGTACTTATTTTGTCGAGTATAACGGATTTTGTCATAACCTGCTCAGAATTTTCCATAAGCAGCTTTAAAATAGCAAATTCTGTTTTTGTCAGCTTAACTGCCTTATCCTTCACTTCTACCGTAAATTTTGATTTATCAATAATAATATCATCAAAAAATAGCAAATCATCACTTGATTTATTATTATCTCTGAGCTGAACACAGATTCTTGCTGACAGCTCATTTATATCAAACGGCTTTGTAATATAATCAACCGCACCATTTAATAAAAGCTTTACCTTATCATCACTATCTGCCTTTGCGCTGACTACAATTATCGGAATATTTTTAATTTGTTCAAGCACCGCTTCACCTGTAATACCGGGGAGCATTAAATCAAGCAAAATTAAATCCGGCTTTTCATTTTTTAAAAACAGCAGTGCCTCCGTTCCCGAATAAGCACGTGATACCTTATAGTCCTGTTTTGTTAATACCTCAAAAAGCATATTTGAAATGTATATATCATCATCAACAATTAATATATGTTTCATTATTACCACCGTATTTTTATTTTCATATATCTAAAGTATAAAAGTGTTATTTAGAAATAGCAATAACAATCTATTAATCTTTTTTAAAACTTAATATTT
>DKYL01000019.1:14342-14546 GCA_002493325.1 Ruminococcaceae bacterium UBA7101 | reverse complement strand
CTTTTCATAATTATAATAAAATTATATCATTATATAGGTAATAATTCAATAAAATTTACCGTGCAAATTTATTTTAATTCTTTACAATCCAAAATGAATATAATATAATATGAGAGCATTGTATCCACGGCAAAAATTACCTTTGCCGAGTGATGTGCTTTTGTGTTTGGCACTTAACTCAGGAACAGTAGCAGAAAGGAAAAT
>DKYL01000019.1:0-14038 GCA_002493325.1 Ruminococcaceae bacterium UBA7101 | reverse complement strand
AGGAACAGTAGCAGAAAGGAAAATTTAATATGAACAAAAACACAAAAAAAATTGTAGGAGTAGGACTCCTCACTGCCATTGTAGTTGTGCTTCAGCTTGTTGGCAGTGCTATTCACTTCGGACCATTTTCAATCTCACTTGTGCTTATTCCAATAGTAGTCGGTGCGTCACTATATGGAGTGCTTTCAGGTGCGTGGCTTGGTCTGGCATTCGGTGTAACCGTGCTTGCTTCAGGTGATGCGGCTGCATTTTTGGCGATTGACCCTGTGGGTACAGTCATCACTGTTTTGCTCAAGGGTATGCTTGCAGGTCTGGCAGCAGGTGCAGTTTACAAGGCAATTGAAAACAAGAACAAGGTTGCAGCAACCATTACTGCAGCAATTGTATGTCCGTTTGTCAACACAGGTGTTTTCCTGGCAGGCTGCAGCATTTTCTTCCTTGACACACTCAGGTTATGGGCAGAAGGTACAAATGTATTTGTATATATGATTACAGGTCTTGTGGGCTTCAACTTCCTGTTTGAGCTTGGCGTTAACCTGATTTTAGGTCCTACCATTGTTAAGCTTGTAAGACTTGGCAGAAAGGAAAATAAATAAGATGATACTTGCAGTAGATGTAGGAAATACAAATATTGTTTTAGGCTTTTTAAACGGCAGTGAATTAGTGAATGAGTGCCGTTTGTCAACAGCGGCTGAGGATTCTGCCGAGGAATATGCAATTAAATTGCACAGTATATTTGAAATATGCAATATTGATGAAAAAAGCATTGAGGGCAGTGTATTATCATCGGTTGTTCCTCCGCTTAACAGAACTATATCAAAAGCCCTTATGCTTGTTACAGGCAAAAAGCCGATTGTTGTCGGACCCGGTGTAAAAACAGGACTTAACATTAAAATAAATAATCCTGCTGAGCTTGGCGCTGATATGGTTGTAGGTGCTGTGGCAAGCATTGCCAAATATCCTTGTCCGCAGATTTTATTTGATTTGGGTACTGCAACTACTGTATCTGTTATTGATAAGAACGGCGGCTTTCTTGGCGGTGCTATTTTGTGCGGCGTTAAAACGGCACTGAATGCACTTGCCTCGTCAACAGCACAGCTTCCGCAGATTGAAATTGTCGCACCTGAAAAGGCAATCGGTACAAATACAATTGATTCCATGCGAAGCGGTACAGTTTACGGCACGGCAGCTATGCTTGACGGTCTTATTAAAAGATTTGAGCGTGAGCTTGGTGAAAAGGCAACGGTTATTGTAACAGGCGGCTTGGGCGGAGTGATTGCTCAGCATTGCGAAAATGATGTTATCGTGGATAAGCATCTTCTTATTGATGGTCTGCGTATGATTTACGAAAAAAACAATTAAGATAAAAAGAGGTTGAAATTATGGCAGTATTTCGCGGCTTCAGGGCATATCGTCCTGCAGAAAAAAATCAGGCGCTCATCCCTGCACTCCCTTATGATGTAATGAGCAGTGATGAGGCAAGAGAAATGGTTAAGGGCAACCCTTTATCCTTTTTACATATCGACAAGGCAGAAATTGATTTGCCTTTGGGAACTGATTTATACGACACAGCCGTTTATGAAAAGGCTAAGGAAAATTTAATTGCTCTTGAAGAAAACGGTGATTTGATTCAGGACAGTGAGCCGTGTCTTTATATCTATAAGCAGGTTATGAACGGCAGAAGTCAGACAGGTATAGTTGGCTGTGCTTCCATTGATGATTATATGAACAATGTTATCAAAAAGCACGAGCATACACTTGCTAAAAAAGAGCAGGACAGAATTAATCATGTGAATACCTGCGATGCAAATACAGGACCTATATTTTTAACCTACAGAAAAAATGATGAAATCAGCAGCACAGTTGAAAGCTGGATGAATAACAACCAGCCTGTGTATGATTTTACAGCAGACGATGTCAGTCAGACCGTGTGGGTCGTTGATGATGCCAAAACAGTTAACAGGCTCAGTGCTCTGTTTGACACGGTTTCTGCAATGTATATTGCCGACGGTCATCACCGCTGTGCATCCGCTGTCAGAGTCGGCGAAATGCGCAGAAAGGCAAATCCTGACTATACAGGCGAGGAAGAGTTCAACTATTTCTTAGCCGTTGCTTTCCCCGATAAAGAGCTTGAAATTATGGACTATAACAGAGTTGTTAAGGACCTGAACGGGCTTGATGAAAATGAATTTATCACTGCAATTTCAAAATCCTTTGAGGTTGAAAAGACCGAAGGCAGATGCAAGCCATCTGACAAACACACCTTTGGTATGTATCTTAATAAGCAGTGGTATCTGCTTAAGGCAAAGGCTGATATTATTAATGAAAGCGACCCTGTTGAAAGACTTGATGTTTCCATTCTCCAGAACTATCTGCTTGATGCGGTTTTAGGCATTAAGAATCCTAAAACAGATGACCGAATTGATTTCATCGGCGGTATCAGAGGACTTGCCGAGCTTGAAAAAAGAGCAGACAGCGATATGCAGCTTGCCTTTGCAATGTATCCCACAACCGTTGATGATTTAATGGCAATTGCCGATGCAGGGCTTATTATGCCGCCAAAATCAACCTGGTTTGAGCCTAAACTCCTTTCAGGACTGTTTATTCACCATTTGTCATAATAAAAGCAATGAGTCTTCCGTTTATCAAGCGGGAGGCTTTTTTATAAATAAATTTGGTTGCATTTACCTGTTTAATGTGTTAAACTAAATAAGGTATTATTTTTATTTTTCGGAGGAGAGCATATTATGAAGATTGCTAACGAGTATTCACCCAATATTGATATTGAAAAGAATACGCAATATGCTGTAAGGGGTATCACAAAGGTTTGTAAAAAAATCGGTCCCCGTAAGCCGGGTTCACCTGAGGAGCTCCGTGCGCAGCAGTGGATGCAGAAGGATATGAAAAACTATTGCGACAAAACCAAGATTGAAGAATTTACACTTCACAGACAGGGCTTTATGGGATTTATTCCGTTCACTGTTGCTTGTGGTGTGGCTTCTGTTTTTGTTAACTGGTTTGCATCGCCGATTGCGGCATTGGTGCTTTGTGTTTTGGCATTTATTCCGCTTTTGTTTGAGTTCTTGATGTATAAGGAATTCGATGATTTCCTTTTCCCCAAGCAGACATCTCATAATATGATTGCCACAAGAAGCCCTAAGGGTGAGGTTAAGCAGAGAATTATTCTTGTTGGTCATTCCGACAGCCAGTTTGAGTGGACACTCAACTATCTTATGGGCGGCTTGCAGGCAAAGCTTTTTGTTGAAATTCCTGCTGTTGTAGGTCTTATTGTTCAGACCGTTTTCGCCGTTGTTTGTCTTATCGTCGGCAAGGGCGGCGCTGCAATGGATATTGAAAAAACAAAATGGTTCTTCATTCTTTTCTTTGTTATTTCCTGTGTGTTCATTCCATTTGAGATTGCATTCCTTTTCTTCCAGAGCTGGACTAAGTCTGTTCCCGGTGCATCTGACAACCTTTCAGGCTGCTATGCAGGTATGGCTGCAATCAAGGCTCTTGACGAAGCAGGCATTGAGTTTGAAAATACTGAGGTTACGATGATTTGCTCAGGCTCTGAGGAAGCAGGTCTTCGCGGTGCTAAGGCTTATGCAAAGGCTCACGAGCAGGAGCTCAAGGAGCTGCCGACAGCAGTTATCGCAATTGATACCTTCCGTGATTTAGAGGATATGGCTGTTTATGACCGTGACCTTTCAGGTACAGTTCAGCATGACTGGGGCGTTAAGCACCTTGTTAAAAATGCTGCTGCCAACTGCGGCTTTGATTTGTCATTTGAATCCATTTACATAGGCGGTTCAGACGCTGCTGCATTTACACAGCGCGGTATCAAGGCAACAGGATTTGCTGCTATGAATCCTGACCCTCCGCGTTATTATCATACACGTCTTGATACTCCCGAGAATTTAAGACCTGAGGCTATTTCAGCAGGTATTGAAATTCTTTGCGAAACAATCTGTATGTATGATAAAGAGGGCTTACCTACAAAATAATATTACTGTATAACAGTAAGGGCGGCTGATAGCCGCCCGTTTTTGTTTTTTGTAGCTTTTATTGAACAAAACTATTGGTGTCAGTGTCTCAATGACCTAAGAATGCTTACTTTTCCTGTTGAAACATTTCTCCGTATATCGTGCAATAGTTATGTAATTCCTCAACAGTTAGCCTAATGTTACTCAACAAATCTTCAAAATCATATATGTCCGAATCTGTTGAGTCTACAAGCACAAGCAGGCGTTGAGAAAGCAGAGTGATAAATGAAAATTTATCGGCTGCCTCAAGTCTTAGCTTTTTCAGCTTTTTGTACTCTTTTTCTATATCTTCATTTTTTGTGCTCATTCTGTTTCCTCCTGCTTATTGAGGTGTGCAAGATTTTTTATTTTAAGCCCTTTTTCGGCAGCGTATTTAACGGTGTAAGCAGTTCCGCCAAAAGACTTGTTCAAATAATAAATGCAATAAGAACTGTTGTCTACCATAAATCTGTTTCGCTTTTGCATACAGCCGTTATAATACAGTGATGAGGTGTATATTACCTCGTCGCTTTTTTCAATAATTGAATTGTATACATCAATATCCTTCGGCTGCCAGCCTTTTGCTTGATTTCGGCAGGGCAATGCAAGCACTAATTTAATGCCTGCATTCGTGCTCTTTGCTTCTAAAACTGCCAATGCACAGAGGGTATCAAACCCCAAGGCTCCACCACATAGGAATGTGTCATAGCCCTCGCTTATCAGCTTTTCAATTTGCCTGTTTAATTTTAAATATACCTTTGATTTTTCTTTTGCTGACATATTTCTGTGCCCTGAAAAGCAGCAGGTTTTATTTTTCATAAGAATATACCTTTGCTTATAAACTATAAAAACAAGAGCACTTTAGGAACTCTTGTTTTCAGTAAAATTAATTGATGAAATAATTTTAAATTATTTCATCAATTAAGAAATCAATAACATCCGTATCCATTTCATCAGTAGATCTGTTTAATTCTTCATCAAGTAAATCTCTCAACTCTTCATTGGTAAATGGGTCATCACTTTGCTGTATTTCTTTAAGGTTTTCAACTGAAAAGCGTATAGGCTTTGATGAAAAGGCAATTATGAATGACGCAATATTAATAATTAATTTTTGAAATGTTTTAATAATACAATGCATTTTTTCTCTCTTTATATATCTATGTAATATTCTTTACTATTTAATAATTCTATAAGATTTTCAAGTGCCTTCTGACTTTTTGGGTCAAGACTCTCCCATTGTTTTATTATCTCTGCTTCTTTATCGGTAAGCTTTTCATATTTTTCGTTTCTTCCGAATAATTGAGCAGGTGTTATGCCAAATCCTTTACAAAGTGCAAATAGAGTATCAAGCTGGGGCATACTTTTTTTGTTAAAGATATTTGATATTGTACTTGTAGGTAAATCACTTTCTACAGCAATCTTATAATTTGTCCAGTTTCTTATATCTTTTAATTCAATCAATGCATTTACAATATCATCTGCATTTAGCATCTTATCAGAACTCATATATTCCATCACCTGTTACTATTCTAATATATTTATACGCAATACTGTTATATCGATTATCGGGGTATTATTCCAGCTTTTGGGATTTCTTAACATTTGCAAATTTACAGGAGGATCATCAGGACACCTGTCCCTATTAAAAATGTAAATTAAAACAATGTGGAAAATAGCTTTTATACTGTGTTGCCTTTAATAACATTATAATACAAATGCGTTCCAAACCGTTATACTTGTTTTGTATATAAAAGCTTCCATTAAAGAGTATAATTTAATTGCTGTCAAATATTCGTAGGGGCGGATATCATCCGCCCGAAAAACAAAACAAGGCAGGTCTGAAAGCCTGCCCTGTATGATTGATACAGTAATGTGTTACACTCCATATTTGTCATTGACAAAAACACAAATGTATAATATAATAAAATTGAACAAGGAGCTATCCGATAGATGGTTAGCCCGTATAGTGTTAAAAAATAACTGCTACATTTGGACTATGGGGCGGTTATTTTTTTATGCTTAATATGTAGCCTGTGGCTGCAATCAGAATAACAACTAAAATAGTTAAATACTCCATAGCATCACCCCCTAAAATAAATTAGAGGGCATTACCCTCTGTTTATTAAGAGGGCTAACCGTCACCGTTTATAGATAACTCCTTGCCGGAACTGAATCCGTAAGACCGAAGTCCTGCATCTATAGTATCATCAAATGCATCAAAAATCAACAAATATATTATTGTATTAAAATGCATAAATTATTTGTTTTTGTAAAAAATATAGCAGGTGATTTTTTATGATTATGATGTTGATTAAAGCGTTTGTTGTAGGCGGTCTTATCTGTGTGGTCGGTCAGCTTCTGATTGATTTGACAAAGCTTACCCCTGCAAAAATTCTTGTTTTATTTGTTTGCCTCGGTGTGCTGCTCGGTGGTATCGGCTTATATCCAAAGCTCGTTGAGTTTGCGGGAGCAGGTGCAACAGTTCCGCTTACAGGCTTCGGCAATGCGCTCGCAAAGGGTGTCAAGGAGGCAGTTCAGCGTGACGGCTTTCTGGGTATCATAACAGGCGGTTTTCAGGCATGTGCGGCAGGTGTAACCATTGCTATGCTCAGCGGTCTGGTTGTTGCTATGATTGCAAAGCCAAAGGACAAGTAAAAATAATTCACAAAAAATGCCTGTTTATCAATGTTTGACTTGAAAAATTATTATTACTGTGGTATAATCTACCTGATAAATAAATAAATTTATTTGGGGGTTATTTATATGGCTATGACATATGAATCAGTTGTTCTTGCAACCAGAAAGAAATTTATGAATACTGACGTTTCTTCAGTTCCGGGCACACTTGCTTTTCAGATTAACTTAGTCGGCAAGGTTGAGGGCATTTTCTATATAGAAATTAAGGACGGCAGAGTGAACGTTGAGCCTTATGAGTATTATGACAGAAATGCTATTATTACTATGAATGCGACTAATTTCACAAAGCTTATCAACGGCAAGCTTGACCCTGTTATTGCTTTCACAACAGGCAAGCTCAAGGTTGACGGTGATGTCAGTGCAGCACTGGAGCTTGTTAAGTTCATCAAATAATTTTTGATTGTTAAAAGGCGGGTTTGATACTCGCCTTTAGATTATATTTTGAGGTGATACATATGTTTAAAGAAGTTGAATTTACCCAAGTCGGTGAAAATGCGGTTGACCTTTTCAAAAACAGATGGGCACTCGTTACTGCAGGTGATGGTGAAAAGTTCAACACAATGACTGTGTCTTGGGGTGCTGTCGGTGAGCTGTGGGGCAAGGATATGGCAACCATTTATATCCGTCCTCAGAGATATACCGAGGAATTTTTAAATGCAAATGACTATTTTACTGTCAGCTTTTACCCTATGGATATGAAGCAGAAAATCCATAGCGTTTGCGGTTCAAAAAGCGGCAGGGATGTTGATAAGGTTCAGGAATGCGGTCTTACTCCTGCTTTTGACGAAAAAGCACCTTATTTTGATGAGGCTGAAATCGTTTTGGTCTGCAAAAAAGCAGCTAAATCAAGATTTAATCCTGATGAATTTATGGATGATACGATTGACGAAAAATGGTATCCCGATAAGGATTATCACTTTATTTACTATGGTGAGATAGAAAAGGTCTTGATTTCTAAATAATAATATAGTATAATATTTGCGAAAAGAGTGCTTTTGCGCCTTTTATGTAGCGTATGGGCCCTGTGCGACGGGATGCTACGAACCTTGTCAGGCGGGGAACCGAGCAGCAATAAGTGGATTATTCTGTGTGCCTCAGACAAGTCTGTACGTTACATAAAGGGTGCGGGGGCATTTTTTATTAGGGGAGGGTGAGATTATGTATCGGGCTTTATACCGTAAGTACAGACCAAAAAACTTTTTTGATGTTTATGGGCAGGATCACGTTATCTCCACCCTTAAAAATGAAATTAAAGAAAACAGGGTTTCACACGCATATCTGTTCACAGGCTCAAGAGGAACGGGAAAAACCACCTGTTCAAAGATTTTGGCTAAGGCAGTGAACTGTTTAAATCCTGTTGATGGTGAGCCTTGTAATGAGTGCGAGCTTTGCAGAGGGCTTGACAGCGGTGCAATCTATGATGTTGTTGAAATAGATGCTGCCTCAAATAACGGTGTTGATAACATCCGTGATTTGCGTGAGGAGGCTAACTATACACCCTCACGCGGCAAATACAGAGTGTATATTATTGACGAGGTGCATATGCTCTCGGCAGGAGCATTCAATGCACTTCTTAAAACACTTGAGGAGCCGCCTGCTCACGTAATATTTATTCTTGCTACAACTGAGGTGCACAAGCTGCCTGCTACAATTCTGTCACGCTGTCAGCGTTTTGATTTCAAGCGTATTCAGCCTGAAACCATGGCAGTCCGATTAAAGCAGGTTGCCCGGCTTGAGAATATGACCATTGACGATGATGCGGCTGTGCTTGTGGCACGTATTGCCGACGGTGCTCTGCGTGACGGCTTATCCATCCTTGACCAGTGTGCAGGCAGAAGCAGTCATATTGATTCCGCACTTGTCAGTGAGGTTGCAGGTCTTGCAGGCAGAGAGGTTTTGCATAAATTCACGGCTTGTATTGCTGACAGGGACAGCTCAACAGCAATTGACCTTTTGGCAGGGCTTTATCAGAACAGCTATGATATGGAACGCCTTTGCGTTGAAATGATTAATCATTTCAGAAATTATCTGATGGTTAAAACAGTCAAAAAAAGCAGGGAGCTGATTATCTGCACCGATGATGAGTATAATTCGATTTTATCAGGTGCAGAAAATTTCACCCTTGAAAATATAATTTTCGGTCTTGATTTATTTCAGGATACCCTGACAAGAATTAAAGCAGGCTCTAACGCACGTATTGAAATGGAAATGGCTTTTATCAAGCTTTGCGAGCCTAAGCTTGATGAGTCAAATCAGGCTATCCTTGACAGAATTGCTCAGCTTGAACGGTCTGTAAGGAATGGAGTTGCTGTCACTCCGAAAGCAACAGCAGAAGCTCCGAAACCTCCTGTTGCTGAGGTAAAGCCTGTGGTGCAGGAAACCGCACCGATTATTAAGGAAAAGGTTCAGCCAAAGCAGGAGGATACACCTGTTGTTGAAAATACAGCACCTGTGATTCCGTCTGAGTCTGTACCGCCTGCACCTGTTATGCAGGAGGAGAATGAGCCGACAAGCACCCGGACTATGGAATTTGACCAGTGGGAAGAGCTTATGGATATTCTCCACAGAACAGACATTGCTTTGTTTGGTGTACTCAATGGTGCCAACGGCAGTATTGTGGGTGAACACTTTGTTATTGACAGCCCGAACCCCACAATCAAGGAATTTATTAAAATCCCTACCCATTCAAAAGCAATCAGACAGGCTGTCTTTGAGCTTACAGGCAGGAATTTAAAGCTGGCTATTGCCAAGAAAAAGGCGGCTGTTCAGCAAAAAAGAGATTTGCTTGAGGATTTAATCAATCAGGCACAGAATAACATAGATATTAAATTTGAATAATAAACAGGAGAAATTGTTATGAAAGCAAGATTACCAAAGGGAATGGGCGGCGGTCCTCAGAATATGCAGAGTATGATTCGCCAGGCTCAGAAAATGCAGGAAAATATTGAGGCTAAAAAAGCTGAGCTTGAGGAAAAGGAATATGTTGTTACCTCAGGCGGCGGTATGGTTGAAATCACATTGAAAGGCAATCACGAGGTTAAGTCAATCGGCTTGAATCCTGAGGTCGTTGACCCCGATGATGTTGAAATGCTTGAGGATATGCTTGTTGCCGCATTTAACGAGGCTGTTCGTCAGATTGACGAGGAATCAGAGCGTGAGCTGGAAAGAGTAACGGGCGGACTGAATATCCCCGGACTCTAAAAATCGTATCTTTTTCCGTTATGCTGCGTTATTGGCAAAATTCTGCTCGGTCACATATTTATATATGCTCCCGTCGTCAGAATTTTTCCAAAGCCTTGCCTAACGAAAAAATCTACTGATTTTTTATTACTATATTAATAGTTTAATTAACATAAAATTTCGAGGTTGTTATGGGATTTAATCTTGCACCGCTTCAAAATTTAATAGACCAGTTTGAGCGCATGCAAGGCATAGGTCATAAAACCGCACAGCGTATGGCATTCTATGTGCTTGGACTCAGTGATGCCGAGGCGAATGAATTTGCCAAAGCGATTACAGATGCACATACTAAAATCAGGCAGTGTAAAATTTGCTGTGACCTTGCCGATGATGAATTGTGTCCCATATGCAAAAGCGGCAACAGAGATAAAAGTGTTATCTGTGTGGTTGAAGATCCTCGGGATGTTGCGGCAATTGAACGTACGCACGAGTATAAGGGTACATACCACGTGCTTCACGGTGCAATTTCACCAATGGATAATATCGGTCCTGACCAGATTCGCATTAAAGAGCTTGTTGCAAGGCTTGGCGATGATACGGTGGAGGAGGTTATTATGGCAACCAATCCTACTGTTGAGGGCGAGGCAACTGCTATGTATATCAGCCGTCTGCTCAAACCAATGGGTATTACGGTTTCAAGGCTTGCCTATGGTGTTCCCGTGGGTGCTGATTTGGAGTATGCCGATGAGGTTACACTGTCCCGTGCACTGGAGGGCAGAAGTCTGATATAATTTTAAAGTAAGGAGTGACAGACTTGAATAAGAATGACAAGCAGGTAATTGCAAATAATAAAAAAGCCTATCACGACTACTTTGTTCTGGATACCTATGAGGCAGGCATTGAGCTTTTCGGTACCGAAATCAAGTCCATCCGCAACGGCAGGGTTAATCTTAAGGATAGCTTCTGCTCTGTTGATGACGGTGAAATGTTTGTAATCGGTATGCATATTTCACCCTATGAAATGGGCAACAGATTTAACCGTGACCCTATGCGTAAAAAAAGACTGCTCCTTCATAAAAAGGAAATTATGAAGCTTTTCGGTCAGTCACAGCAGCAGGGTCTTGCAATTGTTCCGCTTTCTCTCTATATAAATAAGGGCAGAGCCAAGCTTGAAATCGGGCTTTGCAAAGGTAAAAAGCTCTATGACAAGCGTGCGGTTGAGGCAAAGAAAACTGCAAACCGTACCATTGAACGGGAGTTTAAGGAAAGATATTAAAATAAATATGGGGGCGAAAGGCTTTCGACAGGGTTGCCAAACCTTGATCAGCGAGTAGTGGAGTTGCACCACTTTAAAAGTAACACTTTAAAATGAACTGACAAAACAGAATCAGTTGCTCTTGCTGCTTAATTAGCAGCTTGTGTCCTTTCACAGAGTGCCACGGCTGTGAACAGGGCATCGACTTAGTGGCGAACATGAATGATTGAGCTCCTCGGCTTTCATCAGGTAATAGAGGATACCGTAGGCTGAAGGCTGTTTGCCGCCGTCAGCTGAGGGGAAGCCTAAATGACAAACTACACTCGTAGAGCCCTTGGCAAGGCGATTTTGGACATGGGTTCGATTCCCATCGCCTCCACCACTGAAACGGCATGCTGTTAAATACAGACTGCCGTTTTATTTTTATGTAAAAAATAAAAAAAGCAAATACCTGAAAGGTACTTGCTTTTTTTGGTACGCTGGAAGGTCCCGTCACTTGCTAACGAAAGGTCCGCAGGACCTTTCTCCCAAATCAAAGATTTGGAGCCACGTGGTTCGAGTCCTATGATGGTGGAACAAGTAAAAAATAAAAAAAGCAAATACCTAAAAGGTACTTGCTTTTTTGGTACGCTGGAAGGGACTCGAACCCCCGACCTACTGGTTCGTAGCCGTACCGATAAATCTCTTTTACACCGTTTTAAGCCATATTAAACACTATTCTCTCCATTATTTACACCCGTTTATTCCATTATTTCCATGTTTTACAGAAAAAATGTGGTCCTATTATGGTCGTTGGATTTAATTTTCTTCTTGATTTTTTATTTAAAAATGCTTTCGTTTTTTATATTTCCATGCAACAATAAGTAGACTTTTTCATAGTATTAAGTGTTAATAAATATAGACCTTTTTCAACAAACATATGCACATATATATTGACATATATGTATATGTTATGTTATATTTAGTTATAGTTTTATTTGACTTTTTGGGAGTGATATTATGGATATTAATGAGATATTAGCTTACGCAATAAAAGAAGTATCACATATTCATAAAAATGAAGTGTTTACTTTAAAAGATTTATTTAAAGGTTACGAGTGGAACAGAATAAATCAAGGAGACAGAAGAAAGCTTGGAACTTTATTTTTAAACTTTGCAGAAGCGCAGACATATATCATAATAAAAGAAAATAACAAAGGCCAGAAAGTATATAGAATCAGACCATAAATTACCATATTAAGTTATTGAAAAAATTACAAATAATATTACCACTAACTTGCGGGTGAAAGCACAAATTATTGTCTCCGTTGGTTGTGAGGAGGGTTTGATATATGTTAGATATGGAAACAATACGTTTAATTGATATTATTTCAATTGAACTCAGAAAAATATTAGAATTACCGATAAGCCGTAGTGAAAGTGATGAATTCCATCAGGTGCAATTTGATGAACTTTCAGAAAAAATTCAGAAGAGTTTTAATTATATAACAATACAGAATAATTATCATTCTAATAGATCTTATGTGGTACGTACAAGTAGGAGTAGTGAAAAAGAAACATTTTTAATTTCTGTTGGATTAGATATGATCTCTGAAAAACGAATAGATTGTTTAATGCATGAACTGGCACATATACTTATGCACAAAGAGGATATTCAATATAAGGAGCCAAAATGGAAAAATGCGGAACCTTGGGAACAAGAGGATGAAGCAAATTGTTTATCAAGAGCTTTTTTAATGCCTAAAGACTACTTTATGTATGCACTTATAAAATATTCAAGTAATGATGGTTCTGTTGATATAGAAAAAATTTCTTCTTATTTTAAAGTTCAAGAACGTTTGGTAATAGAAAGAGGAAGAGATTTATTCGTGTGGGATTGAGGACAAATATGGAATCAGAAAAAAATATGACTGTTATGAATATAGGATTAGAAAAAAGTTTAGAGCAGTTAGAAAATAATAGAAAACTAAAAAAATCAATTGAAATTCCAAGTGGTGTATATGTTTTTGTATCATTTGATTTGGTTAATTCAACTAAATTTAAATATAGAAATTCTCACTGGGTCGACATGATTAAGGAACTAATAAAAACGGCTAATAACCATTGGTTTGGATTGGACTTTTGGAAATTTAATGGAGATGAATTACTGTATTATGCTGAGATAGTATCTGTTAGTCAGTTAGTATTAATTATTCACAAGTTGAATAAAGCAGCTGTTGATTTAGAGAGTGAACTCATTCAAAAGATGCATGACGATAAAACGGGAGTTGGATTTGAATCAGATTTAATAGGAATAAAAACCGCTGTCTGGTTGGCAGTTGTTTCTGATGATAAAAGTAGTTTGAATTCCAAATTATTCGACTTTGATTCTGTTGATTTTGCAGGAATCAACATGGATGAAGGCTTTAGAATGAGTAAATGTGCTATTCAAAATAAAATTATTGTTGATCCTAAAATTGCTTTAATTATCACATCTATTGCTGATGAAGTTATTAGTAATAGAGTTCATAATTTAACTAAAAATGATATATCTAAAATAGAAGAACTTGAGAAACCAACTATGTTTGATGATGTTTTCGGTAAATTTTGGTTGTCTCAGGGAAATAAGGAATATGATTATGAAATAAAGGATATGTTTAAAGTCGTTGCTAATAATTTTCGAATTGTTGGGTATGAAAATTGTAAAGGCGTTTGGGATGATCGACCTTATCCAATAATTTGGTATTCTGATGATTGGGATACATCAATTGCTAATATTAGATATGATGAATTATATAATGGCAAAAAAGTAAATAGTGATTTTATAAACCAGTATTATGGAAATGAAAAAAATTCGTATAAAATAACTTTTGAAATATTAAAAAAGATTTATAAAAATATTAGT
>DKYL01000075.1:948-4130 GCA_002493325.1 Ruminococcaceae bacterium UBA7101 | reverse complement strand
AATAGATATAATAAATATTTAATAAAATAAATATAATGTATCAAAAAAGCGGAAGGGCAAATTTACCCTCCCGCTGAAAGCTCAATTGAATTATTCTGACATTTTCACAGCTTTATTGATTATCGCATAATCCTTAGCATTAATAACCCCGTCAAGATTAACATCAAAAACATAGCCGAGCAATGCAACATCAGCAGTATTTTTATTGATGTAGGTTGGGAATAAGCCGGCTACATTTTTAGGCGCACGCTTATCAGTACCTCCGCAAACATTGCAGGTATAAACCAACGTACCGTTGTTCTCGGTATTTGTGTATTGATATTTATGACCCGTTGCAGGCACAACATTTGTTCTTGTTTTACCGCAAAGCGTACAGGTATCAACAGAGGTTGCACTTAAAATGCAGGTTGGCTTAACCTTCATTTCAGTAGTGTAATAGCCCTCAAGCCATTCGTTATGCGTGACTGATGCAGGCTCTGTATGTCCGCATCTCGTGCAGGTAGGCGTGTTCATAGTATGTCCGGGCTTATCTTCAATATCAGTTACAACATCCTCCATATTATGACCAAGCTTTTCAAGCACAATATCAAATTCAGCACCGCAGACAGTACATACCGATTTTGCCAGACCATCGTGCTCACAGTCAGCTTCCGAAATAATTGTATAATTTGTTTCATCCACAGTATGACCGAGTGCAGGAAGAACAGTTGTTTCCTTATTTGCACAGTTAGCACACTTATAGGTATTATAACCGGCGGCTGTACAGGTAGGTGCAACGGATTCGCTCTCAACCAGAACAAGCTCGTGACCCAACGCAGGAATATTTTCACTCTTGGTCATAGTACAGCCTTCATTGATACATTTGTAATAAATTTTTCCAACACTGGTACAAGTGGGAGCAGTCCTTGTGGTTTCCTCCCAATTATGCTGTCCCGTAGCAGGGATTTCAACATATCTTGTTTCGGAACAAACGGTGCATACGTCACGCTGCCTTCCGTTTATAACGCATTTTGCAGGAATAATGACCGTTGATGTATACTGTCCCTCCAGCCATTCAACATGATTCGGAACCGTGCTTTCCTCCTGACAGACAGAGCATTTAAAAACAGTATAAGTATGACCGTCCTCAGCAGTTTTATCGATGATATGATCCTCAACATTATTATGACCTGTTGCCTTTATTGTTTCCACAACAGTTTCATTGCAAAGAGTACAGACACCTTCACGTGAGCCGTCCTCAGTACAGGTAGCTTCCGTAACAGAGGTATAATTATCAATCTGATGATTACCCTTGAGCGCTACTTTCCTTTCAACATTATTGCAGCCATCTACAAGGCAGGTATATGTTTCAATACCGGACTTCGTGCAGGTAGCTGTATTTGTATATTCATAATATCCTTCTACAAAAGCCTTATGCTCTATTTTTGTGGATTCCTCACCGCAGTTTTCGCATACACGCAGTGTATATACGTGACCGTTCTGAGCGGTTTCATCTGAAATTTCAACAGTTGCCCATCTGTGATTTACTGCAGGAATTTCTTCCTCGGGAAATTCAAAGCCGCAGTCATCACACACCTTCTTTTGTGAGCCCGGCTCAGTACAGCCTGCAGGTGTCACAATTTCATAATGATAATTTGAATGATCGCAGTCATCAATTGACTCAAATCTGTAATTCTTAGCTTCAGCATATACCTGTGTAGTTGAATTGCTGTGACCATGCATGGTAAGTGTTTGTGCAGAGCCGTTGAAAGGATCCTCGCCGCTGTTGATAAGCTTTATACCGCCGAATTCACAATTTGCATTATACACAGTAACATCTGTAATAAAGTCGCAGTTTGCAAAGGAACGCAATCCGATTTCAGTAATTGTTTCAGGAATCTCAATATCAACAAGCTTGGTATTGAAGAAACAATAAGGATCAACCTTTGTAATGGTTGGTGAGAATATGATAGTCGTTACACCTGTATCTCTGAAAACACTGGAGCCTGTCGAGGTTAAACCGGTGCCGTATTTAACTGTTTTTAGATTTGTACATTCGGTAAACGCATACTGTCCAAGGCTTGTGAGTGAATCAGGGAATGCAATGCTTTCAAGGGCAGTGCAGCCGAGAAAGGCTCTGTGACCGATTGTCGTCAAGCCCTCCGGAAGTGTGATTTTTTTCAAAGCAGTACAATTTCTGAACGCACCATATGTAGCCTGATCTGTACCCTCAAGAGTAGGTACTGTATCACCTGTAATTTTAGTAAGTGTGCTTGGCAGTGATACATCAACAAGTGCAGTAAAATTATAGAAATTCAGCTTACCGATAGTGGTAATGCCCTCACTGACAACCACTTTTTGAATCTGATCTTTATAATCATCCCAGGGTCTTTTATTGATACCTGTATCACCGTAATCCTTAGTTGCACCGGTACCTGATATGGTAAGAGTCTTAGTTGTCTCATCGTAAACAAATGTAGCATTTTTACCGGGTCTTGTAAGTGTTGCACCCTCAGCACCGCAGTTACCGCTGTAATTTGTGGCACCGAAAACCATTGAAATGTTAAAACAGAACAATGCAGATACGATAAGTGAAAGGGCTAACACCATAGATAATATTCTGCGTTTCAAAAAAATCACCGCCAAAAAACAATTTTACACAATCAGTATAACATAATATTACATTTTTTTCAATCGTGATATGTAATAAACAAGCTATACTGCTTTTGTTTAAATTTAACAAATATTCACGCCTGTAATCGTTGAATATACCCTGTTTTTTCAAAACGGTTGAAGCCGTTTTTCTGATAAAACTTGTGCACAGAGCGTTTTTTTGAACCCGTCAGCAGCATTATTTTATAGCAATTATGACTGAGTGCAAGCTCCTTTGCATAAGCAAGACATTTGGAGGCAAGTCCTTTTTTTCTGTAATCCTTATGTGTAACCACATTCTCTATCAGTGCATATGGCTGCTGGTTATGCGTAAGATTCGGAATAATAACACAAACACAGGACGAAACGATTTTGCCGTCACATTCGGCTACAATTATGTGATGATTGATGTCGGAAAGGATTTGATTAAACAAGCTTATATTTTCTGCACTGCAGTCAATCGGTTTGTTGTTATGTAAATGGGTATACAGCTCACTTAAACCATCAAAATCATTTTCGGTAATTTCTCTTATTTTAATCATTATCTGTCA
>DKYL01000075.1:437-684 GCA_002493325.1 Ruminococcaceae bacterium UBA7101 | reverse complement strand
CTTTTAATCATTATCTGTCACTCCCTTTTAATCCTAAAGTAATTATATTATATTTAGATTATAAAGAAAAGCATTTTGTACAAAAATCATAATATTCAACTATGTTTTTTATTCATTTTGTTATAAGCAAGACAACAGCAGTCTGAAACCTTGTGACAAATTGATTTAACAGTCATAACATAAATTAATGTGAAGGAGGATGATTATGGCAACCGTAAGCTTATGTATGATTGTTAAAAATGAAGAA
>DKYL01000075.1:0-130 GCA_002493325.1 Ruminococcaceae bacterium UBA7101 | reverse complement strand
TGTATGATTGTTAAAAATGAAGAAGCAGTGCTTTCCAGATGCCTGGAAAGTATTAAGGATGCAGTTGATGAAATCATTATTGTCGACACAGGCAGCACCGACCATACAAAAGAAATTGCTGAAAAATACA
>DKYL01000071.1 GCA_002493325.1 Ruminococcaceae bacterium UBA7101 | reverse complement strand
AAACTACAGCTTTTGGATCGGACTCGGCTTTATTGCAATCGGCGGTGCTATTGCAGCAGTAATCCTCAAGATTAAGGCAAAGAAAGACGAGGGTGAGGATTAATGGAAAAGGCATATATCTGTTCCCCTCTTTCCGGGAATGAAAAAGAAAATATCAATAACGCTATTGCTTATGCAAAGTTTGTTTACAACAGATGCGGCATGATACCAATCATGTCGCATTTCTACTCTCTGATTTTTGATGATACAGACAAAGTGCAGAGAGAACTCGGCATCTCAATCGGACTCGGACAGATTCTTGATTCCGAGCATGTGTGGGTATTCGGAAATACGGTTACCGAAGGCATGGGCGAGGAAATCCGAAAGTCAATGGCACTGAAAAGACAGATTCACTATATTGACGATTATCAGTGCAAAGAAATATTAAAAGTATACGGAGGTAAAATCATTGACGAAAAAATTAACTAAATTCAGCAAAAAGCAGTGGCTTATCTTCGCCGCTGCTCTTGTTTTAATCATTGCATTTTCAGCAACAACAGTTTATGCTGCCGGGGATGTGGCAAGTGCTATTGAAGGCACATGGAACACAGCCAAATCACAGATAAAAACTGTTGTAAACAATGTTGTATTCCCGGTTGTTGATATGGTACTTGCTATACTCTTTTTTGTAAAGGTCGGCACAGCATATTTTGATTATAAAAAGCATGGACAGTTTGAATTCACAGCTCCGGCAATCCTGTTTGCCTGTCTGATATTCACACTTACGGCTCCGCTGTATATCTGGGGAATTGTAGGAATGTAAAAAAATATTCCATAAAAACTGGACAATATTAATAGGTTGTGATATATGTGTTGATGCAGACGAAAAGATTCGTCTGCTGTCGCGAAGCAATGTAATACGGGATAACCGTTGAGTGAACACTCGGCGGTTATTTCATTATGGAGGTGGTTAAAATTTTTGATTGGCTTGGCGATATCGTATCAGGACTCGGTGATGCGATAGGAAACGCCTTTGGGAGTATTTCGGACAAACTGATTGACGGAATATTAAACAGAATTATTCAGTGGATATTTACAGTTATTTATGACGGAATCGCTGAATTTTTTACAATGATAAGCGGACTCGGTGTTGAAATCTTTACACTTGATTGGGTAAATGCAGTCGTTAAGTTGTTTTCTCTGTTTGGCTGGACTTTGTTTGTTGTCGGGCTTGTGGTATCCGCATTTGACTTGGCTATTGAATATCAGAACGGCAGAGCAAGCATACACGGAACTGCAATAAACTGGATTAAGGGATTTATGGCAGTATCTCTATTTACCATAACGCCGATTGAGTTATATAAATTTTGTGTGACTTTGCAGAATACTTTATCGAAAGATTTAACAAGAATATTTGCATCGCAGCAAGGAACAACACTCGGCGAGGTTGCACTGAAAACTTTACAATTTGCATTTTTCAAAGATGGTGCAATCGTTCAGGCTGGGCTGTATGAACTTGTCGCTATTATCGCACTCGGTTACTGTGTTGTGAAAATATTTTTTGATAACATAAAACGAGGTGGAATTCTGCTTGTTCAGATCGCAGTCGGCAGTCTGTATATGTTCTCAATTCCGAGAGGTTACGGTGAAGGATTTACACAGTGGATGAAGCAAGTAATTGCACTTTGTCTGACTGCGTTCTTACAGACAACACTGCTATTCTTAGGCCTTTTAACTTGGACAGACAACATGCTCCTTGCAATCGGAATTATGATGGCAGCATCGGAAGTGCCGAGAATTGCAGAGAGATTCGGTCTTGATACAAGCGTTAAGTTTAATATGATGAGTGCAGTTCACATGACTTCAACGGCAGTAAACCTTGCTAAAAACATTGCGAAATAAGGAGTCGAAGCATGAGAGAACTTACAGAAAAAGATATTGATATTGAAGAAGAACTCATAATCAATGATGACGGTGTATCTGTTAATGCATATCTCGGAGCATATTTTGAACCTAACGATGTTCTCGGTATGGATATAGACGATAGCGGAGATGAGTTTGTGAATCTCTATGCAGATTATAATTCTGAATCAGGTGAATTAACGATGTCATATTATGTTGTCAAGCGTGACAAGGAATATTCAAGACCTTACAATCCATCAGAATCAGAAAAGAAATGATACGAAATCTTATGGAATCTGCTTGTCAAAAGCAATGCGGTTGCTCACTTGATGAATTTGTGCAAAAATGTCAAGAATCGGAAGAAATCGGATTGTCAATGTAAATAATAATATCGTCTTGACAATACTTCGGTATACCGATATAATGAAATCAGGAGTGATATTATGTATATTGAAAGAGTTATAGCAAACAGAAATATGACAAAATACCGACTTTCCATGCTTTCAAATGTACCGCAGGCAACACTGAATGATATATGCAGCGGTAAAACAAAAATTGATAAATGCTCTGCTTCTACAGTATATAAATTATCCAAGGCATTAAGGATACCAATGGAAAAACTGTACGAGGAATGTGTCAGAGAATATGCCGTTGTTTCAGAAAGAGAAAAATCATACGAATATGGCTTACCCGAATATTTACAGCACGATTTAGATGCATACAAAAAAGCTCTGAAGGAAGGCTCCTCCCTAATGGATTGTCTTTGGGGAGAACTTTATGCGAGTATAAATGCCGCAGAAAAAACCGATGGTGTGATTACATCGGAACATGCAGATTATTTAAGAAATAAATATTTATGGAGATGATAAAGTGCAGAATGAAGTTGATTTTACAGGGTGCAGAATTGTGCCTACAAAAGCCTTTGGCGGTGCGAACGGAAAGAAAATCTCAATAGAATATGACGGTGAATTGTATATGCTTAAATTTCCGCCGTCAGCTGAGAATAAGCCAACAGAATTGTCCTATACCAACAGCTGCATAAGTGAACATATCGCAAGCAGCATATTTAATATAATCGGATTGAATGCACAAAAAACAATTCTCGGCACTTACACTGTAAACGGAAAAGAAAAAGTAGTTTGTGCCTGCAAAGATTTTACTGCTGACGGAGAAACATTCTATGATTTCAGCGCAATAAAAAATACAATTATTGATTCCGAGCATCTCGGTGCGGGAACAGAACTTGAAGATATACTTGAAACCATTGAAAAACAGAAATTTGTTGATTCGGCAGAACTTCTGGAGTTTTTCTGGGAGATGTTTGCTGTTGATGCCTTTCTCGGTAATTTTGACAGACATAACGGAAACTGGGGATTTTTGGTTGATGATAATGGGAACTCCCGAATTGCACCTGTATTTGATTGCGGCAGCTGTCTGCTGCCACAGGCTGATGTTAAGATAATGGAAAAGGTATTGAAAAATGAGGATGACCTGAACGCAAGAGTATATCAGTTCCCGACATCTGCAATCAAGGAAGACAACAGAAAAATCAATTATTTTGATTTCCTTACAAACTGCAACGATGACAATTGCAGTGCTGCGTTGAAAAGAATTGTTGAGCGAATTAACCTTGACGAAATCAATGATTTTATTGACGATGTGCCGTATATATCGGATTTACAGAGAAATTTCTATAAGCAGTATATTGCAGCAAGGTATGAAAAAATACTTGAATTTGCATATGATAATATTATGGAACAATCAAAAGATTTCGGTATGAATCAGATGCAGTAATAAACGATTAATACACCTATCAACTTCGATAGGTGTTATTTTTTACTCAAAACAGGAGGAAAAAGTGAACAAACAATATATTTATCCGCAGAATATGAGGGCATCTGCTACGCTGTGGCTTTGGAGTCTGAAAGACTTTGCCATTATTGTAGTCGGTGCTCTTTTTTCTGCAATGGTGCTTGCCACCACACGAATCTTAATCCCTGCGGTGCTTACTGCTGCCTTTGCATTTTTAAGTATCCGCAATGATGATACAACCATACTTGACTTCATTAAATATGCAGTCAAATACTTTCTATCCACACAGCAGTATTTCGAGTGGGGTTTGAAAAACAAACCTCCCGTAAAACAAAAGAAGGAGGTGTCGGCAAATGTTCAGGTTCAGCAAAAAGAAAAAGAATAAAAATATTGTTCAGGACCTTATCGGTATTGAAACATTTACAAAGCGAGGGCTTAAAACCAAGTATGGCGATCTGGTATACTTTGTGATAAGCCCTACAAATATATCTGTATTGTCAAACGAGAATATTCAGACAAAGATATGGCACTTAATGCAGGTTCTCTCTGCTCAGCCGAATATTGAAATCACTTGTATGGATTCTTGCGAAAGGTTTGATGATAATAAATCCTTTATGCTTGAAAGACTTAATGAGGAAACCAATTTGTCGGTAAAAGAATGTATAAAAAAAGATATTGATTATCTTGATAATATTCAGATTGAAATGTCAACAGCAAGGCAGTTTATGTTTTCCGCGCGTTTCAGAAAAGAAAAGGAAGA
>DKYL01000068.1:465-16097 GCA_002493325.1 Ruminococcaceae bacterium UBA7101 | reverse complement strand
GTAATCTTAAAGCCCTTATCATCCTTGATGAGCACATCAAGAGGGATTTCCTCAGCCTCATACTCCTTAATCGGCGGGAGCGTCTGAAGCTTATTCCACACAGCGTTCATAAGCTCCTGTGTACCCTCTAAAATCGGTGCACAGATAGAATAATAGTCATAGCCCTTGGACTCAACATAATTCTTAAATTCTTCAATCTGCTCAGGCTCAGCCATATCGATTTTGTTGCCTGCAACAATCTGCGGCTGTTTGGCAAGCTCAGGGTTGAATTTTACAAGCTCGGCATTGATTTTTTCAAAGTCGTCAATCGGATTTCTGCCTTCGTGACCGCTTACATCAACAATATGAACAAGCAAGCGGCAACGCTCAACGTGACGCAAAAATTCGTGACCCAAGCCAACACCGTCGCTTGCACCCTCAATCAAACCGGGAATATCAGCAATAACAAAGCTGCTGCCCTCACCCATTGAAACAACACCAAGGTTAGGTACAAGGGTAGTGAAATGATAATCGCCGATTTTCGGCTTAGCCTGGCTTACAACGGAAATCAGGCTTGATTTACCTACACTAGGATAACCGAGAAGTCCCACATCGGCAAGGAGCTTTAATTCAAGAGAAACCTCCCACTCCTCACCGGGAACACCCGGCTTTGCAAAGCGAGGCACCTGGCGTGTAGGTGTGGCAAAATGGATATTACCCCAGCCGCCCTTGCCGCCGCGTGCAGCAACAAAACGGTCGGTTTTGCTCATATCTGCCATAACCGCACCTGAGTTCGCCTCTTTAATGATAGTACCCCTTGGCACCTTGATTTCCAGATCAGGGGCTTTTTTGCCGTACTGACGGGAACCACGTCCGTTTTCGCCGTTCTTGGCAGCATATTTACGCTTATAGCGGAAATCGGCAAGTGTTGCAAGGTTATCATCCACAACAAACACAACATCGCCGCCCTTACCGCCGTCACCGCCGTCAGGACCGCCTGCGGCAACATATTTTTCACGGTGAAAGGCTACTGCACCTGCACCGCCGTCACCTGCCTTGATTTTAATTTTAGCTATATCTACAAACATAGTTTAACATCCTTTTGCTTTCTTAATAAGAATATTAACAAAAATACAATAAAAATGCAACAGATAATATCAAGTTGTCCGTTATTTTATCATAAAACAAATAAACAGAATTATACAAAAAAGCGAGCCAGCAAAACCGACTCGCTTTTTATAATTAATTATTTCTCAAGGTTTTCCTTAACCTTAGCAAGCTCATCTGCAAGCTCTGCAGGGAGAGTATCGTCAAACTTAGCGTAAAGCTCTTCAACACCCTTGAGCTCTTCTTCCCAGGCGTCCTTGTCAACGTCGAGAATCTTATCAAGCTCTTCTTCAGTCATATCAAGACCTTCAAGGTTAATATCCTTAGCATAAGGAAGGTAACCGATTGCAGTTTCCTGAGCGTCTACCTTACCGTCACAACGGTCGATAATCCAGTCAAGAACACGCATATTGTCACCGAAACCGGGCCACAGGAAGTTGCCCTCATCGTCTTTTCTGAACCAGTTAACATTGAAAATCTTAGGAGCCTTTTCAGGGTCAAGCGTTTCACCAATCTCAATCCAGTGCTTCCAGTAGTCACCCATATTGTAACCGCAGAATGGGAGCATTGCCATTGGGTCACGGCGAACAACACCTACTGCACCTGTTGCAGCAGCAGTCGTTTCACTGCCCATAATTGAGCCAACGAATACACCGTGGTTCCAATCCTTTGACTGATATACAAGCGGAGTGAGCTTAGCACGTCTGCCGCCGAATACAATAGCAGAAATCGGAACACCCTGTGGGTTCTCGAACTCGCTTGAAATACAAGGACAGTTAACAGCAGGAGCTGTGAATCTTGAGTTTGGATGTGCACCCTTTTCCTCGCTTTCAGCGCCGTTCCAAGGATTGCCCTTCCAGTCAATTGCGTTTGTTGGCGGATTCTTATCAAGACCCTCCCACCAAACTGTGTTGTTGTCAAGGTTATGACAAACATTGGTGAAGATTGTGCCCTTCATTGTTGACTTAAGAGCATTTGGATTTGACTTCATATTTGTACCCGGTGCTACACCGAAGAAACCGTTTTCAGGGTTGATCGCATAAAGACGTCCGTCAGGACCTTTTCTGATCCAAGAAATATCGTCACCTACGCACCATACCTTGTAGCCCTTGCTCTGATATCCCTCAGGTGGAATGAGCATAGCAAGGTTTGTTTTACCGCAAGCAGACGGGAATGCAGCACAGATATACTTAACCTCTCCGTTTGGCTTCTCCAGACCAAGGATGAGCATATGCTCTGCCTGCCAGCCCTCGTTCTTACCAAGATAAGAAGCTATACGAAGAGCAAAGCACTTTTTACCAAGAAGAACATTTCCGCCGTAAGCTGAGTTAACGGAGATGATTGTGTTGTCCTCAGGGAACTGACAAATCCATCTGTTCTCAGGGTCAACATTACATTTGCAGTGCATACCGCGTACCCAGTCATTGCTGTCACCAAGGCAGTCAAGAACAGCCTTGCCGACTCTTGTCATAATGTTCATATTAAGAACTACATAGATTGAGTCTGTGATTTCAATACCAATCTTAGAGAATGGTGAGCCAACAGGACCCATTGAATAAGGGATAATGTACATTGTTCTGCCCTCGTATGAGCCGGCAGCAATGTCATATAACATTTTGTAGCATTTTTCAGGATCCATCCAGTGGTTGGTAGGACCTGCATCCTTTTCATTCTTTGTACAGATAAGAGTTCTGTCCTCAACACGTGCAACGTCATTTTCTGCTGTTCTGTGAAGATAGCAGTCAGGAAGAAGCTCTTCATTGAGTTTAATCATTTCGCCTGTTTCAACAGCCTCAGCCTTGAGAGCAGCAATCTGCTCCTCTGAGCCGTCAATCCAAACAATGTTTGATGGCTTTAAAAGCTCAACCTTTTCATCAAGCCAGGCAAGTAATGATTTGTTAGTTGTGAAATTTGTTTCCATTACTTATTCTCCTTTAGCAATAGTTTGTAATATAAATGAGAACGAAATTACTATATAGTTATTCACTATAGTAATTCACTTATAGATTATACCAAATAATAGCAAAAATTCAATAGAACTGATTAAAATTCATTATTTTGCTAAAATTAAATAACACCTTATTAATTACTTTTGTAGCTTTTATCAATAGGCATTGTGGCATAGGCATTCAGGTTTTCGACAGCGGTGTTATTTTGTATAAATTCATAATAACCTTGTGCTGCAATCATAGCCGCATTGTCACCGCAGTATTTAAGCTCAGGCAGGTATAGCTTCCACTTATTTTTCCTGCAGAGCTTTTCAGCCTCGCTCCTTAATTTAGAGTTTGCAGACACACCGCCTGCAATCACAATTTTGCTGTAGCCATAGTCCTTTGCAGCCTTTTCAAGATTCGTAATCAGGCACTCAACAACACCTCGCTGGAAGGATGCTGCAAGGCTTGGTATATCAATATCCTCACCCTTTTGCTCGGCATTATGAACCGTATTAATAACAGAGGTTTTCAGTCCGCTGAAGGAAAAATCATAGGGACTTCCCGTCACCTTCGGCTTAGGGAAAGCATATTTATTTTCATCACCCTTCGGGCTGAGTCTGTCAATGCTGACACCGCCCGGGTATTCAAGCCCCATTGTTCTGCCTGCCTTATCCAGTGCCTCACCTGCTGCATCATCACGGGTTTTTCCGATAATTTCAAATTCAGTATAGCTTTTAACTGCCACAATATGAGAGTGACCGCCGCTGACAATAAGGCACAAAAACGGCGGTTCAACATCACCTGAAATATAGTTTGATGCAATATGTCCTCTGATATGGTGAACAGGCACAAGCGGTGTATCTGTTGCCAAGGCAAGACCCTTTGCAAAATTAACACCCACAAGCAGTGCTCCGATTAAGCCAGGGGCATAGGTAACCGCTATTGCATCAATATCATCCATTGTGCAGCCTGCCTGCTCCAGCGCCTCTTTAACCACACCGCTGATTGACTCAGCATGACGGCGTGAAGCAATCTCAGGCACAACACCGCCGTAGAGCTTATGCTCCTCAAGTGAGGTGGCTATTATATTTGATAAAACCTTTCGTCCATCCTCAACAACTGCTGCCGCAGTTTCATCACAGGAGGACTCAATACCTAAAATTTTCATTATTCAATATCCTCTATCGATTTATATATCTTAACATTTTTATCATATTTTTCTATATTACTTTCTATAAGCTGCACAACCTCATTTTCATCGGGGACACCATAATCATACCACTCATCACCAAGCTTAAAGGCGTAAGCAGTACCAATATAACTACTGTATTCACCTTCGTTGTAGGAACCTTCAACAATTGCTATTTCTGTTTGTTCAAATGAATATCTTTGCATTTCGGAAAAAGCAAACTCTTTATACACTATGCTGTCTGTTTTAAACGCAATGCCATTGAAGCAAAATACCACAGTAAAAAACATTGCTATTACCAAAACGGCAATTATAATAAATGCATAAACAATTGCTTTAAATACAAACGGTCCCTGAATATCCTGCATATTAACCATACGGATAAAAGAATCATACCTATCCTTTTTCACAAATAGTTTGTAAACAGAATTAGGTAGCAGAACAGAAATAATAAGCGAAACACAAGCGCCTGAAAAGCCGAAAGCAACTAGTGAAGAGTAATGCTTTTTGCCAATACAGTCAATAAAAATATTTTCATCAATATGATAGCCAATAATACCGAAAGCAATTGCAAAAATCACAGCAAGAATCAGCATCGGCAGATACATTAAAAATCTGTCAGATTTAGAAATCCTGTCTGCTTTCTCCAGCTCCTTATCAAGCCGCTTAATATCCTTTTCAGAAAGATTGTTCAACACCCTATATGCACGTTTTTCATATAAAGTGTCAAGCTGATTTTTATGATACAGCTTCGCCAATTCCTTTTTCAGATACTTATAATAATCATCAATACTTTCATTTGCCTGAAGAAACAATTTATAATATGTAACATATGTAACATCAATTGCATTTTCTATAATGCTGTTAAGATTTTCACTTACACCATAGTTTTCTTTAATATATTTTTCTTTCAGGAAATCAGAACAGGCAATGCTGTTAAGCAGAGCAAAATATTTTTCTGTTGCTGACATAATGCACCCAAGTGATGACACAACAGCTTCATTTTCAAAGCAATTTGAATAGGTATAAAAAGATAAATCTTCACTGTCCGTCACATCAAATACATCATCAAAATTACACAAAAACTTTCTTCCGTCGATTGCAAATTCAAAACAGCTATTAACAACTGCATTTTCAATTGAAAAGTAATTATAGAAGAAATTGACATATTGCCTAAAATTCTTATACTCCAAAACGGCACTATACCCTAAATTATTATCCATTGAATAAAAGAAAATATTTTTTATTTTTCTATTACTTAAATAATACTCATTAAAGTTTTCTCTAAACAAAGCATCAATATTATTTATTGTGTCTTTTGATATTTCATTATTAAATATATCGTTTCTCTTTCTCACATCAAGCACCTGCAAAAACTTATGATATTCTTATAAAAACGCCATATGCCATCTTTCTATTATCTCAATTAGGATTGTATTTTCGGCATCTTTATAATTTATCCTTCAAATTATATGTCATTATAACCGCATTTTCGGTTGGGTTTGTGTAATAGTTTTTGCGCAGACCGACGCTTTTAAATCCCAAGGATTCATAAAGCCTGATTGCAGGGATATTATTTTCCCTCACATCAAGGAAAACTACATCGGGGTTATTTGATGAAAAGCATTCCTCAAGCAGTGCTCTTCCTATGCCCAGCCGTCTGTATTCAGGCAATACGGCAACACGCATAATGTCCCCCTCGCCTGCTGCAAGCATCATACTCATATAGCCTGCAGGCTTGCCGTCAGCATATGCGACATTGAAATAATTGCTGTCACTTCCGATTGAGTCGTTTATGCTCTGCTCCGTCCACGGTGTGGAAAAACAGGCTTGCTCTATCAGAAATATATCAGCTGTATTCTCTTGTGCATCTTTAATAATTTTAATATTCATATAGATTTCCACATTATATTTTTAAATTCACTTTATTAATAATAGTATATTTAAATCAGCAGATTTTTAATGTGCGTCGTACCAGGTGTCCCCGATGGAACCATCTGCTCTTAATAGCACCTTCATTTTGCAGGCATTTTCCATTTCCTCGGTTACTATAGCAAGCGCTTTTTCTGCCTCACTTTCAGGGGCTTCAACAATCAATTCATCGTGCACCTGCAGTATTAAATGAGCTTCCATTCCCTCGTCTTTCAGACGTTTGTCAACCTTAACCATTGCGATTTTGATAATATCGGCAGCCGTACCCTGAATGGGCATATTACGTGCAACACGCTCGCCGAAGGCACGCATCATATGATTTGATGAGGAAAGCTCAGGCAGATAGCGTTTTCTGTGAAAGAGTGTTTCGCTGTAACCCTTGTCCTTTGCAAGATCAATCATATGCTTCATATAAGCATCAACACCGCTGTAGGTAGCAAGATAGTTGTCAATATACTGCTTTGCCTCTTTGTTTGTAACGCCGATATCCTTGGCAAGTGAAAAAGCACCGATACCGTAAACAATACCAAAATTGACAGCCTTTGCCCTGCTTCGCATTTGCTTTGTAACCATTTCAAGGGGCATATTGAATACCTGAGATGCGGTGATTGTGTGAATGTCATCCCCGTTATTGAAGGCATTTATCATGATTTCGTCATTCGCAAGGTCACTGAGCACCCTCAGCTCAATCTGGCTGTAATCCACATCAACAAGCTTTTTGCCCTTGCCTGCCACAAAGAATTTCCGCATTTCTCTGCCAAGCTCAGTGCGGATAGGTATATTCTGTAAATTAGGCTCAAGGGAGGAAATTCTGCCTGTCCTCGTTTCAACCTGATTAAAGCGGGTGTGGATTCTGCCGTCCTCCTCGATAACCTTTAAAAGTCCGTCGCAATATGTGGATTTCAGCTTTGAAAGGGAGCGATATTCCAGTATCTGTGAAATCGCAGGGTGCATATCCACAAGTCCCTCAAGCACATCGGCATTTGTAGAGTAGCCCGTTTTTGTTTTCTTTTTGCAGGGCAGACCCAAATCCTCAAACAGTGCCACACCAAGCTGCTTCGGTGAATTGATATTAAATTCACGTCCGACACTTTCATAAATAGATTTTGTGAGAGAATTAATCTTGTCACCGAGCATTTTGCCGAAGGCTTCAATGCCCTCTCTGTCAACCTCAAAGCCTGCAAACTCCATTTTAGCAAGCACGGCAGAAAGGGGCAGTTCAATGTCTGTCAACAGCTCGGTTTCGCCTGCCTCTTCAATAAGACCGTTCATTTTTTCAAACAGTGGCTTAACCGTTCCTGCCAGTGAAACCGTCATATCCTTTTCACCGAGTGCATTTAAAAACGCAGGGATTTTAACACCGTATTCCATACAAAGATGCTCTAAATCATAGTTGCTGTCACCGGGTCTTAAAAGATAAGCCGACAGCATTAAATCACCCTTAACGCCCTTGAGCTCTACGCCATATTTACAGGCAAGGCGGTGCAGTTCCTTTGTATTATAGCTGTATTTCGGAGTGTTCTCATCCTCAAAAAAGTTCCTTACAAAATAGGAATATTCGGGCGTTTCACTTGGCATAACAATGATTTCATCATCAAAGGAAAAATACAAATCACTGATTGCACCGTCAATAATCACAGGGTAAAAATAGGTATCCTTACCCCTCACCCTGTCAAGCAGATAGTCTGCATCTACACAGGTCAATCGGCTGAGAATACGCTCCTCTGCCTGTTCCTCCTGAACATCAGGTGCAGCATTGGGGTCAAGATTAAATTTAGGTATCAGCGAAAACAGCTCAAGTCTGATAAACTGTGCAACAGCCTTTTGCTTGTCCGCAGGGGTATCGGCATAGCTGTGAATATCCGTATCAACAGGAGCATCGGTACAGATTGTACCCAGCTTTAAGGACAAATATGCCTTATCCTTATCATTGGCAAGCTTTGCTCTGACACCTGCTTTTATATCAATTTCATCAAGATTTTCATATATATAGTCAAGATTGTGAAAACGCTGAATTAAATCAAGCGCAGTTTTTGCACCGACACCTGCCACACCGGGGATATTATCACTGCTGTCACCCTGCAAAGCCTTAACCTGAATAAGCTCAGCAGGCGTAATGCCATACTCCTCCATAATCGCAGCTTCGTCATAAACATCTGTAACAGCCTGTCCCATTTTCGTGCGAGCCAGAAGCACCTTGACACCGCCGTGAGCAAGCTGCAGGGAGTCCCTGTCACCTGTGGCAATAAAGCATTCGTCACCGTTTTTGCGGCAAACCTCTGCTAAAGTACCGAGAATATCGTCTGCCTCCCATCCCTCTTTTTCAAGGGTCTTTATACCAAGGTTTTTCAGCATCTCCTTTAATACAGGCATCTGTGCCCTCAGCTCATCGGGCATTCCGTGACGACCCGCCTTATAGGCATCATACATATTATGCCTGAAGGTTGGTGCGTGCACATCAAAGGCAACTGCCACAGCATCAGGATTGCAGATATCCTTCAGCTTAAGCAGAATATTTAAAAAACCGTATATAGCATTTGTATATTCACCGTTTTTTGTGGTGAGCAGCCTGATACCGTAAAAGGCACGATTGACAATACTGTTGCCATCAAGAACCAATAATTTCATAAAATCACCTTAGTAAATCACTTTATACATAATTAAATGTATTGTACCACAACAAACTGAACTTTACAATAAAAAAGCTCTGTACAGTTTAAAAACCATACAGAGCACAGAATGTCGATAAAGCAGGCTGAAGGCAGGCATGAAAACCTGACTGAATATTTATTCTGTACCATATTTTTGACGTTGACAAAAAGAATAATATATACTATAATAAAATTGAACAAGGAGCTATCCGATAGACGGTCGCTCCCAATTAAAGATGATTTAAGAAATAAATCGCCTTATGTGGAAGTCAGGCGGTTTATTTCTTTTTTATTACCAATATGTAACCTGTTGCAAATATCAATATCAAAATGATAAATACATATTGTTCCATTGGCAACGCCCCCTTTCGGGAGCAAGATTGACCGCCTACCGTTTATAGATAACTCCTTGCCGGACTGTGTCCGTAAGACCGAAGTCCTGCATTTATAATATCATCATATGTGACAAAAATCAACATTTTAAATAAAAAGCCTGTTTTTGTTAGTTATTTTTCTTATCCTTAATTCTTCTTGCAAGGTAAACAACAGGAGTATCGAGCAGGCTGGTGAAAATATAAATAACATAGCTCGAAAGGAAAATGGAGATAAGCGTTTTTGCATCATACATTCCCCAGAAAGCAAAAAGAGTAAAGAGCAAGGTATTGAGAATCTGGCTGATTAAGGTTGAGCCGTTATTTCTGAGCCATAAAAATCTTCTTTTATCACCGAATCTTTTTCCCGTAAACGCCCACCACTTATGATAAAGCCATACATCAAACAACTGGCTCACTGCATATACAACAAGAGAGGCAATAATCATCCTTGGTGTATTGGAGAACACCTGTGAAATTGCACCGTGAACCGTGTCACTCTCGGCAGGTATATAAGCAATCCAGCTTTGTGAAAGCACAAGGAAGAACAGTGATGAGAACACACCGAGCCAAACCGCCTTGCCGGCTTCCTTTTTGCCTTCGCACTCACTGAGAATATCTGTTACCAGAAAGGTTGCTGCAAAAAGCACATTGCCGAGCGTCTGCTCCATACCAAAGGCATTGACCAGTATCACAACCTCAATATTGGCAAGCACGGTTGCGATTGCCGACACACAATAAAGCCCCGTTTTACCGAAAAATTTATAAGCAAAAAGCACTGCTCCATATATAAAAACAACAGAGCCAATAAGCAATAATTCATTCATCATATCAGTCACCTACTCCAAAATCAGTATTATTTATCAAAATATCCACTCTGTCATTATCCTTATAAATCGGATAAAGCTTGTCCATAAAAACTTCAATAACATCCCTGTCGGGTTTCATTTCAGTGGAATTCGGGCACATTATATTAATGCAAATGCGCTCAAAATACTGCAGTCCAAGCTCAATATCCCTGAGCATTGAGCGAGCGTTTTGCCCTTCTATGCCAAAAAGGAAATTTGCTTCATCAAAATTTTCCGCAATCCGAGCAGGAGCTTTTTCATCAATACCCTTTCTCAAAACCTTTTCCCTGAAATCATAGTCAAAGGTTTCAAGCCCAAGCTTCATTTTTAAATCAAAGCCGTCAAAATCCTGCCTTAACAGCGGAATTTTGCTGTTATAAATAAAATGACTTTCAAAATGGATTGTTTTAATACCTTTTTCTTTGCAAAGGTGCTTGATTTCGCCAAGAGTTTTACTGTCAAGCTCAAAAACCGAGCCGCTGTTGATTACCTCAAGATTACCATATTCGCCCGTTACATTGCTTAAAACCGAATGATTCAGCTGAACATTTTCTTCATCATCACTGCAGCAATCGGTATGATAATCACAAAAGCTGCATTTTTTATAAACACAGCCCCGACCTCTGAGCAAAACAATCTCTCTTGGATTTTTTTCTTTAATTACACTATATCTTTCCATAAAACAAAAAATGCGTCCCTAAGGACGCATGGATTATGCACTGAAAAGGGCACAATTCACCCTTAATGCAAAATACTACTCCTTAGTTTTGATTATGGCTACACCTATCGGCAAGCCACAGGCAGGATGGTTACGAACTGCCCCAAGCAAAATAAAGATTTTGCTTTACCCCAATATAATAGCACAAAAATGCTAATTGTCAATAGCCCTTTTTCTGCTGCTGATGTCAAGCACCAGAACAAAGCAGCCCACAATCAACAAAAATGACAAGCCTATGTTGACGCTTGAAAACACGGCAACCGTACCACTTTCGTTGGAAAACACCTGCTGTTCCATTGGAAACACGAACAGAATCAGCTTTGTCACACAATAGCTGAGCAGTGCAGAAAGCACCCGAAAAAACAGAAAATCAATATATTTCATACCGCATTTCACGATTGACGGCAAAAGCTGCATATGAATACAAAGTCCGCCGAAAGCAAGATAACCGCTGATTTCAGGCAGGCTGAATTTTTCGCCGCCGCAAAGACCGTTTGTAATTTCAACAATCGGCAGAATAAATTTCGGCAATGACGCAATATGATTAACCGCACCGAAAAAAATCACAAAGGCGGTTATGCTGAGCATGGATTTTATTGCACCTTCAGCCGAATCTGCTATTGCATTTCCCAGAGGCGGTGATTCACGGTAGGAGTAAAAGCCTTTCTTCATTCTCGGCTGGGTGAATGACAAGGCAAAGCCCATAAGCACGGATACAGTAATGTTTGACACAAATAATATAAGTCCTGCCTTCGGACTTAACAGCGTCGCTGTGCCCACTGCGGTAATAATAAAGCCGCAGCCACCGCAGAAATTGAAGCGGAGCATTCTTGCCGCCTGTGCACTGTCAATTTCCTGGGATAAAAAAAGCTCCTGCGTAAGCAGTGCCCCTGTGGGGTATCCGCCGACAAGCCCCATAATAATAGCAGGAAATGTCACCATAGGCAGATTAAAAAGATAGTGCGACACAAAGCCGAAGGCTCTCGCCAGAACATCCCTTGCACCTGTTTTCATTATAAGCAGAAAGATAATCAGCAGCGGCAGCAGACTGGGGATTATTGTATTTTCCGCCAAAGCAAGACCCTTATATGCACCCTCTCGCATCTCTGCAGAAAATACAATAAGAAGTATTGCAGCCGTAAACAATATAATCAATAAAAAAATGTCCTTCTTTTTCATACTTCATTATATGAAAGAGAAGGACAAAATATTTAAGCCAAATAAATCGGCAATGTATTTTTGCACCAGTCAAAAAGCAGTGAAAAGGCTTGGTCAAAGTCATAGTCTGCATTTTCACCACTGTTGAGCTCTATACAAAGCGACAGAACTGCTTGATCCATATCATTGTCAAGATGCTCCAGCAGTTCCTTTTTCGTTGGGTAAAATGTACCGCTTTTCAGATACTGCAGATTCTGCAATATAAAAAACACACCCTTGCAGGTTTGCGGAAAATAAAGAATATTGCTCTCTCTGTCAGCATGAACATAGCGGTGACAAAGCTCATGATAAAGATTACCTATGCTCATTTTTATATAATTCACAACATCAGCCTTTGAGTAGGACGGAACAAGCTCCTTCAAAGAACCAAAACAATCCTTGGTTGTATGCAGAAGGTGACATATCTCAAGCACATTCCAGTTTTTCAGCTCTTCCCTGCCGCAGATAAAGCCGCAGGACTTATCATAATCACCCACTGTCATAACAGCCTTTTTATATGCTTTCAGGTCTTCCACAGTCAGATTATCAATAACCGCCATAATATCAATATCACTGTTTTCATTCGCTTCGCCGCGCAGATAGCTGCCCTGCAATCCCACATACAAAAGTCTGCCGCCGAACGCATTTTTCAGCTCGGCGGTCAATTCTTCAACATATTTATCTATAGAAATCATATTAACTCCTTAATCTATATCATACTTAGTCAGCCTGCCTTTTTGTGAAAGCTGAGGGTAGTTCCATTGACGAAGCACCTCATATGTACCTGCACAAACAGCATTGGAAAGATTAAGACTTCTGATAATACCCCTCATCGGCAGACGGACACATTTATCATAATTATCCTTTAAAAGCTCTTCGGGCAAGCCCTTTGTTTCCTTGCCGAAAACAAGAAAGGCATTGTTTTTATACTCCATATCACTATGGGCAACACCGCCCTTTGTGGTGAAATAATAAAAGTCAGCACCCTCGTTCTGCTTAAAAAAGTCCTCCATACTGTCATAGTATGTGATGTCGAGCTTGTCCCAGTAATCAAGCCCTGCCCTTTTCACCTGCTTGTCTGTTATCTGAAAGCCCATTGGTCCCACAAGGTGCAGGCGTGCACCTGTTGCCGCACAGGTGCGTGCAATATTGCCTGTATTCTGCGGTATTTCAGGCTCAATGAGAGCAATATTAAGCTGATATTCCATTTATATAAACCTCTTTAATATCCAAATTTTCATCAAGGAAAACCAAGTCTGCACATTTGCCCACAGCAATGGAGCCGATTTCATCATCAGCCCGAATCACCCTTGCAGGGTTGATGGTGCAGGCTTTGAGTGCGGCTTTAAAATCAATACCGTATTCAATCAGATTTTTAAATTCAGTATGCAGATTGGAAATGGAGGCAGCGATTGTTCCGTCAGCAAGCACAGCATATTTGCCGTTTTTCTCCACAAACACCTGTTGACCGCCAAGCTCAAACGCACCCTCTCCAAGACCTGCACCGCGCATACTGTCACTGATGACAACCGCTCTGTCCTCACCAAGCATTTTAAAGGTGTTTCTGAGCACAGCAGGGCAAATATGACCGCCGTCACAAATCAGTTCACAGGTAATATCACTGTCAAGAGCAGTGCCGACAATACCTGCCTCACGGTGTGTCATAGGTGTCATCGCATTATAAAGATGTGTTGCGTGGTGCACACCAAGGTCAATTGCTTTTTTACATTCCTCGGAATTTGCCGCAGAGTGACCGATTGAAACTGCTGCTTTCCTGCTGACATATTCAATAAATTCCTTGCTGTCAAAGGCTTCGGGTGCAATGGTAATCAGCTTAACCATATTGTTTGAAGCCGCCATAAGCTCATCAAATTCTTCAATCGTTCCGCCGCGTACATACTCCCCATTCTGCGCACCCTTTTTGCTCATAGCGATAAAAGGTCCTTCAAGATTTATGCCTGCAATTTTTGAGCCGCTGCTCTTAAACTCGGCAATCGTTTTCACAATATCCAGCAGTCTGTCCTTAGGCAAGGTCATTGACGTGGGGCAAAAGGAGGTAACGCCGTGGCGGGCAAGCTCCTTCGTAATTTTATCAAGGCTTTCGGCAGATGCGTCACTGCTGTCACCGCCGCCGCAGCCGTGGATATGAACATCAACAAAGCCGGGAATAAGTGTTAAACCACTCATATCCCTGCCCTCACCGAGTATACCTATCTGCTTAATTTTTCCGTTTTCAATTTCAATATCGCCGAATTCTTTTTCAAAGAACTCATTATAAAAAGTACAATTCTTAAAAATCATCATTCATTTTCCTTTGCTATTCTGAAAGCTAACTCTTCAAGCTGTTCATATTTTTCAAGCGTACCGATTTCACGTCTGAAGGAAGCACCGCCTCTGAGCCCCTTGGTGTAATAGGCAGCGTGATGCCTTGCCTCACGCATTGCGGTATACTCGCCCTTGTATTCAATAATGGTTTGAATATGCTTAAGCATAACAACCATTTTTTCATTAATGCTCACATCGGGCAAAACACGGCATTCACTGAGATATGCATTAAGCCGTCTGAACAGCCACGGGTTGCCGAGTGCACCCCTGCCAATCATTATGCCGTCGCAATTCGTTTTTTCAAGCATAATTGCGGCTGACTGCTCATCGGTAATATCACCGTTTCCGATAACAGGAATACCAACCGACTGTTTAACTTTGGCAATGATATCATAATCCACATTGCCTGCATACATCTGCACTCTTGTTCTGCCGTGAACAGCTATGGCAGCTGCACCGTTTTTTTCGGCAATTTTAGCAAGCTCCACAGCATTGATATGATCATCATCCCAGCCCTTGCGAATTTTAACCGTAACAGGAATATTAACTGCAGATGACACTGCCCTGATAATTTCACCTGCAAGTGCAGGCTTTTTCATAAGGCTTGCACCACCGCCGTTCATTGCAATTTTAGGTGCAGGACAGCCCATATTAATATCAATTATATCTGGTTTAAAATCAAGGCATCTGACCGCCGCTGCCGCCATAACCTCAGGGTCATCACCGAAAATCTGTGCCGCTGCAGGATGCTCAATTTCACCAAGAGTCAAAAGCCGGGCACTCTTTTTGTCACCCATTGTCAAGCCCTTTGCAGACACCATTTCAGTAACAACATAACCGGCACCGTAATGAATACAAAGCTCACGGAAGGCTCTGTCGGCAATACCTGCCATAGGTGCCAAGCATATTCCGTTTTTAATTTCAACATTTCCAATTCTCATAACAATAGTAATATATCACAAAACAAAAGGTAAATCAATTTATAAAGTAAAAAACGGATTGAACAATCAATCCGTTTCAAAGACTTTCTAAAATCAGTCTATCTCTATTGATATTTTAGCATCATTTCTTGTTGCCGCTGCACGCATAACAACACGGATAGCCTTGGCAATTCTGCCCTGCTTACCGATAACTCTGCCCATATCATCCTCATTTACATGAAGGTGGTAAACAGTTACGCCCTCTTCATTAGGTTCGCTAACATCAACAGAAACATCCTCAGGCTTGCAGACCAAGCCCTTCGTTATAGAAATCAACAAATCCTTCAAAGAAAACACCTCCTGTTTAAGCTTTGTTATTTTTAACAATAATCAAAGATTAAAGGATGCCTTCTTTTTTAAGAATACTCTTAACGGTATCAGTTGGCTGAGCACCGTTAGCA
>DKYL01000068.1:0-135 GCA_002493325.1 Ruminococcaceae bacterium UBA7101 | reverse complement strand
GCACCGTTAGCAATCCACTTCTTAGCCTTGTCAGCATCAATTCTGATTTCAGCAGGGTCAACCATTGTGTTATATGTGCCGATTTCCTCGATGAAACGACCGTCACGAGGGTATCTTGAATCTGCTACTACTACA
>DKYL01000027.1:1125-14995 GCA_002493325.1 Ruminococcaceae bacterium UBA7101 | reverse complement strand
ATTCCCGCTGTTAATTGCAGTCATATCTATGTTTTTTGTGAAAAACAGCTTTTTGTCTGCGATGATATTGCTTGGTATGATTGCAGGGTCAATGCTGATGACCTTTGCCTGTTCTAAGCTGCTGACGTCAACGGTTTTGAATGGTGTAAGCAGCTCGTATATTATGGAGCTGCCGCCTTACCGAAAGCCTAAGGTACTGAGGCTTATAGGTGATACCGTCAGGGAAAAGGTGATTTTTGTTCTGCTTCGTGCAGTTGTTGTTGCGGCGCCCGCAGGGCTTATCATCTGGGTGCTTGCTAATATTTCTGTCGGTGATGCTTCACTGCTCAGCAGGATTGCAGAGGTGCTTAATCCGGTAGGTCAGTTTCTTGGTATGGACGGTGTAATGCTGCTGGCATTCATACTTGGTTTTCCTGCCAATGAAATTGTAATACCCATAGCATTAATGGTTTATCTGTCAACAGGAGAACTGAGTGACTATTCCTCGCTGGAAAGTCTGAAAACAATTTTGGTGGATAATGGATGGACTTGGGTAACAGCATTATGTGTTTGTGTGTTTTCCATGTTCCACTTCCCGTGCTCTACAACCCTGCTGACAATATATAAGGAAACAAGGAGCATTAAATGGAGTGCCTTGTCTGTGCTTGTTCCGCTTATGGCAGGTGTGGTCTGCTGTGCACTGATTAATCTGATATCAAAAATATAGCGGTTATATATTTTTACATTTTTCTCGCAAGGTATGGAATATAATACCCACGGGAAGTGTAAAAATGGATGTTAAAGAAAAAATAAAGAAAATAGATATGGGCAGCTTGAAAAACGCCCGATTTAACCTGATATTGAAGAGAGGGGCTTGGTTTCTGGCAAGTCTTGTGCTCAGTGTGTCAACGGTAATCGGCGGGAGCTGCCCTTTTGCCGTTTCGCTTATCTGTGTATCAAGCAAAAAGAATTTTTTGTTTTCGACTGTGGGTGCAGGGCTTGGATATATGCTTTTCTGCGGCGGCAATGATGCCATAAGATATTTCAGCGCAACTATTATTGCGTGCCTTGGTGCATTGGCAATCAATATTTTCAATACAAAAAAGGAAGCATATCTGCCTATGCTGGTAGCTTTTTTGTCCGTTTTCACAACAGGTATTGTTATGAATCTGAAAGCAGGTGCAGTGATAGGTCAGTATGCACTTGTGTTTGGTGAAGCGGTGCTTGCAATGGGGGGCAGTTATTTCTTTTTCAAGGGTGTAAACTGCAATATGAAAAGGCTGAAATTCAAGGCTTTGCCTGTGGCGGATTTAACCTGTCTGCTTATTTCCTTTTCAACCCTGCTTTCAAGTCTTTGTGTTATCAATATTAAAGGATTTGCTCCTGCAAGAATGCTTGCAGCGGCATTAATGCTGATTGCAATACGCTTCGGCTCAAAAAAATGGGGACTGATTATTTCGATATGTCTTGGCTTTGCCATCGGTATAAGCGGAGAAAACAGCCTGTTTCTGCTTGGGGCATATGCATTTTCCGCACTTGCAGCAGGGCTTTTTACATCCATCTCATCCCTGAGTGTAGGCGTTTGTTTTGTTTTTTCCATGGCATTTTTTGCCGTTGCATCAGGTGAAGGAGCATTAGCTCTTTGCAGTGTTCTGGAAAGCTTCGGCGGTGCTCTGATATTAGTTCTTTTGCCTGAAAGTGCAAGATATAAAATTAATGAATTTTTTGAAAGCGGTGCTGATATTGCACCTGACGGCAGCTTAAGGCAAAGCCTTGTGGTAAGACTGCGTTTTGCCTCCTCTGCTTTGTCACAGGTAAGCGAAAGTGTGCGTGATGTCAGAGAAAAGATAAATGAAATGGGTCGCATTGAACCCATGGAAAGCGAGCTTAGAATGGTTGCGGCAGATCAGTTTTTCTCAATCAGTGATATGCTGGCAGACCTTGCCTTTGAATTTGATGAGGCAGAGCTTTTTGACTATAAGGCAGCAGGCAAAATAAGGCGAATGCTGGGTGAATATGATATATATCCCGAAAACATTTCAGTTATTGTGGACAAGTTTAGCAGAACAAGGGTTGAAATTTCAGCATCTGCAAAAACACGGGGTCTTGACAGCCCGAGAATAAAATCTGAAATTGAAAAAATCTGCGGCAGATATTTTGAAAAAAGCCGTACAAATTATTCAGGAAAAAGTCAGATGGTGTCCATTATTGAACGTGCAAATTACAAAATGGACTTTGGCTTTGCACAGTATTGTGCGGAGGGCAAGCTGTGCGGTGATACTGTCAAAATGATTAACGACGGCAGAGGTCATATGATTTTTATTATAAGTGACGGAATGGGCAAGGGCGGACGTGCTGCGCTTGATGGTGCTATGGGCGCAGGTCTGCTGTCAAAGCTGCTTTCTGCAGGCTTTGGTTTTGATTCATCACTGAAAGTGGTTAACAGTGCTTTGTTGGTTAAAAGCAGTGAGGAAAGCCTCGCTACTCTTGACTGTGCCTGTGTGGATTTATTCAATGGTAAGTGTGAATTTTATAAGGCGGGAGCACCTAAAAGCTATGTGCTTAAAAATAATTCACTGAGCAAATGCGAACTCAGCTCAATGCCTGCAGGTATTTTAAGGGGCATAGAATTTGCAAAACGCACCACTGTACTGAATGTGGGTGATGAAATCATAATGATGAGTGACGGCATTACCGATTTGGGCGGAATACTGGATGAATTTATTAAGGTGAATGACAAGGTTACGTCAAATGAACGTGCACAGGCAATACTTGATTTTGCAATGGAGCACGGTGATTCACGCCACAGGGACGATATGTCGGTTATCGTTGCAAGATTAATTAAGGACTGATTTGATGAAAAAGCTTCTTGCAAAAAAGAAAAAAGAGCCTGAAGTGGTTTCTCCGCCAAGCCTTGACAGTTTTCCTGATTTCACAAAAAAGGAAATTTTCACACAGGGGCAGTTAATTGATAATTTGCTTGGCAGATATATTCAGGCGGATAAAATCAACTTTGATTTTCTGAAGGTTAAGATAGACAAAATCAAAAGAATTTATATTGTCGGTGCAGGGACCGATTACTCCTGTGCGGTTTTCGGTGCCTATAATTTTGAGGTGCTGCTTGATATAATTGCCGTTCCGATTGCTTTGGGTGAATTTGTGTATTCAAACCCGATTCTTGACAAAAATACATTGGTTGTTTTAATTGGTGAAAGCGGCAGTGTTCAGAAGCGTATTGAGGGCAGCGGCGCAAGACTTATAAGGATTATGGATTTCAGCGACAGTAAAAGTGATATTGTGCTGAATTATAAAACACTGGGCAGAATACCCACAGCCTCATATTCCTTAAAGCTGACGGCACTTGCAATGCTTGCCCTGTATTTCGGAGAAAAAAATCAGGTTATTACCCCTCTTTATGTAAAAATTGCAACACAGATGCTGAGGGGACTGAAAAATAAAATCAAGGGTGTTTTATCTCAGGAATATATTATTCATGAAATTGCAGGTGTGCTTGACAGTGATAGGCTGCTTTTTACAGGTACTAATGTTGACTTTGCTGTTGCTATCTATGCAGGTGAGCTTTTGCAGTCGGGAAAATGCATTTCATCATCCATACCTTTAAGTCAGCTTAATTCAGAATACAGAGATAATTTTTCAATTATTGCATTGGCATCAAATCTTGACTTTTATAATCTGATTGACAGTGCGGATGATTTCAGGCTGAAAATCGTTTCAAGCGGCGTGAGTGCTCTTGATGAGAATACACTCACCTATGATGAATCTATTCCGCTTTTAAACCCGATACTGAGCAGTGTAGCTGTTCAGATGATTGCTTATGTCAAACAGAATGGTTGACTTTGTTTTCATTTGTGTTATAATGCTGATAGAAATAACGAAAGAGGTGGAAAGATGTATAACTTTTCTTGCAAGTAAGAAGGATAAGCAGTGTGCCAAGGGCTCATTGCGTCTGTTGCGGGAAAGTTATTGAATCTGTCTGCTTTGTCATATGCTGTGCCGCTTTTCAGCGGTGTTGATGTGCTGTGTCGGCTGCGGGATACTTTCCTGCAGCCATATTTTTTTACAGTACAGGAGGATTTTATTATGTCTATGATTAAGGTTGAGGGCTTAACCTTTGCATATCCCAAAAGCTATGACAATATATTTGAAAATGTCACCTTTCAGATTGATACGGATTGGAAGCTTGGCTTTGTGGGCAGAAACGGCAGAGGTAAAACCACTTTTTTAAATTTGCTTTTGAATAAATATGAGTACGGCGGAAGAATAATAAGCTCGGTGGAATTTGATTATTTTCCGTACTCTGTCAGGGATAAAAAGGATTTAACCATTAACGTAATAAGCGAGGTTTGCCCCCTTGCCGAAGAATGGGAAATCTATCGTGAGCTGTCGTATCTTGAGGTTGAGGGTGATGTGCTTTTCAGAGTTTTTGAAACTCTTTCAAAGGGTGAGCAGACAAAGGTGCTGCTGGCAGCATTGTTTCTGAATGAGGGGCATTTCCTGCTGATTGATGAGCCGACAAATCACCTTGATATTAAAGCCAGGGAAATGGTTGCAAGCTATCTGAACAGTAAAAAGGGTTTTATTCTTGTATCACATGACCGAAGATTTCTTGACAGCTGTGTTGATCATATTCTTTCCATTAACAGAAGCGATATTGAGGTGCAAAGCGGTAATTTTTCATCGTGGATGGAAAATTTTGAACGCAGGCAGGCAAATGAGCTTGCACAGAATGAACGGCTGAAAAAGGATATAAAGCGATTGCAGACAGCCGCGCTGAGAACAGGCGAATGGTCAGAGCGTGTGGAAAAATCCAAGGCAGGTGCCTATGATAAGGGCTATGTGGGGCATAAGGCGGCTAAAATGATGAAACGCTCAAAGGCTGCCGAGGATAGACAGAACAAAGCAATTGAAAAGAAAGCAGAGCTGCTTAAAAATACCGAACGGGCAGACGATTTAAAAATTATACCGCTGTCTTACCACAGTGACAGACTTTTAGCACTGAATAATGTTGCGGTAAGCTATGGTGATAGGATTGTTTGTGATGCCGTTACCTTTGAGGTACGGCAGGGTGACAGAATTGCTCTTGACGGCAAAAACGGTTGCGGTAAAAGCAGTATCTTAAAATTAATTATGGGAGAGGATATAGATTACACAGGCACAGTGTCAATCGGTTCGGGTCTTGTTATTTCATATGTTCCTCAGGATGCATCTTATTTAAAGGGAACTCTGTCGGAATTTGCTTATAACAGTAATATTGAAGAGAGTCTGTTCAAGGCAGTTTTGTACCAGCTTGGTGTTGAGCAAATTCAGCTTGAAAAGGACATTTCGGGCTTTTCTGACGGACAGAAGAAAAAGGTGCTTTTGGCAAGAAGCCTTTGCCAGTCTGCAAATCTTTATGTCTGGGATGAGCCGCTTAATTTTATTGATATTTATACACGAGTACAGCTTGAAAAGCTGATTGAAAAGTTTTCACCGACAATGATTTTTGTGGAGCACGATCAAATGTTCAGAGATAATGCAGCAACAAAAATCATTGAAATATAATTTATATTGCAAGGAGCATATATTTCTGTTATAATTTATATATTATGAAAAAAATATTATCAGTTTTTTTAGCTTTGCTGCTGGTTTTAAGTTTCACAAGCTGCAGCAGTGTTAATAAAAAAGAAAAATTCACATCAAGCTTTCTTGATTTGTTTGATACTGCATCAACAATCATTGCTTATGATGAAAGTCAGGAAGCCTTTGATGCACATATGGAGCAGTTTCACAGCAGGCTTGAGGAATATGACAGGCTCTACGATATTTATAATTCCTATGAGGGTCTGGCAAATCTTTATACAGTCAATCAGCAGGCAAAGGACGGTCCTGTTAAGGTTGACAGCAGAATCATTGATTTGCTTGAATACTGCAGATATGTTTATGATTTAAGCGAGGGTAAAACAAATGCCTGCTTCGGCTCGGTGCTGAGGCTATGGCATTACAGCCGTGACAACGCAGGCAATAATCCTGAAGAGGCGGCTTTGCCTGATATGACGGCGCTTAAGCAGGCGGCAGAGCATACCTCCTTTGAAAGCCTTGTTCTTGATAAGGAAAACAGCACTGTATATTTCAGTGACCCTGAGCTTAAGCTCGATGTGGGTGCAATTGCCAAGGGCTATGCAGTGAGAGAGATTACAAGCTGGGCTAAGGAAAATTTATGGTCATCTGCCGCAATCAGTATCGGCGGTAATGTTTCAACCTTCGGTTTTAAGAATGACGACGGCAAAACCCTTTGGAATATCGGTATTGAAAATCCCGATACCGCATCAAATGACTATCTTCTGAATGTGAAAATCACGGATTTGTCTGTTGTTACCAGCGGTGATTATCAGCGCTATTTTGTTGTTGACGGCAAAAAATACTGCCATATCATTAATCCGGATACTTTAATGCCTGCCGAATATGCGGCAAGCGTTTCGGTTATCTGCAATGATTCGGCACTTGGTGACGCACTTTCCACAACGCTGTTTAATATGCCCATTGATGAGGGTAAAAAGCTTGTGGAGGGTCTTGATGGTGTAGAGGCTGTCTGGGTTGATAAGGAATATAACAAATCCTTCAGCTCAGGCTTTGAAAATTATATATTTAACGATTAAACTTAAGGAGCAGCATTATGAACAGTAAAGCACATTTTAATCCGAAATCAATGAAATGGTTAATATCACTTGCAGTTATGATTGTTTTGTCTGTAGGGGTAATCTTCGGCTCAAAGGCAATTGATAATCTTGCGAATAAAAAGTATAACGAGCACCATGAGCCGGGCTTTACCATTGCGTCAACTGAAGCACTCGACATCAGCGGTTATGACACTGCAAGCTTTGATGTTACTGCAGTGGATAAGGCGCTTGATGCAAGCGGAAATGTTGTGGCTTACATTGTAACAGGTACAACAGTTGGTTATAATCAGGAGCAGCCTATTGAAATGGCAACTACGGTTTCGGCAGACGGCACGCTCGTGTGCGGTATTGAAATTATTCATCAGAACGAAACCGAGTATCTTGGTGTACAGATTCAGGGTGAGAATTTCCAAAATCAGTTTGACGGAAGACTTCTCCCTGTTGTTTCCTCAGCAGATACTGCCAAAGGTTCAACCATTGATGTTATTGCAAGGTCAACCATATCCTCAGAGGCTGTCATTGACGGCGTTAACAATGCTGTTGATTTCCTCGGCGGTGCAAATCTGATTGAGGCTGCCGAGTAATGAAAAAGGCAGATTTTATCCTTATCGGTGCAGTTGCCGTTGTGGTTGCGATACTGATTTTATGCCTTTATGTTTTCAACAGCGGCAGCGGCGACTTTGTGCAGATTGAGGTTGACGGTGTTGTAACTGACACGCTTCCGCTCAGTGAAGACACAGTTCGTGAAATAAAAACGGATAACGGAACAAATACCTTAGTGATTTCCGACGGCAGTGCTGTTATGACACAGGCTGACTGCCCTGACGGTATTTGTGCAAACCATAAGCCCATTAATAAGACAGGGGAATCTATTATCTGCCTTCCGCATAAGGTGGTAGTTACGGTTATGAATGATAAATCAAATGACAATGATATAGATGCGGTTGCGTAAATATGAAAAATAATAAAGTTAAAAATATTGCTCTTTTCGGTATGATGGTGGCTCTTGCTTTTACATTCAGTTATCTGGAGAGCTTAATACCTTTTAATATCGGCATACCGGGGGTCAAGCTTGGTCTTGCAAATCTTGTTGTGGTTGTGGCACTTTATACAATGAAGCCAAGCGAGGCTTTTGCCATAGCTGTGCTGAGGGTTCTGCTGGCAGGTATGACCTTCGGCAATCTGTACAGCCTTGCATACAGCCTTTGCGGCGGGGTGCTCAGCTTTGCGGTAATGTTTCTTGCAAAAAAGACAAAGCTTTCAATGATCGGTGTCAGTATGCTTGGCGGAATCAGTCATAATATCGGTCAGATTATTGTTGCGGCAATTGTTATGGAAACGGTAAGGATTGCATATTACCTGCCCGTGCTTCTTGTTGCAGGTCTGATTACAGGTCTTCTTATGGGTGTCGTTTCCAAACTGATAGTTGACAGGGTTAAAAAAATCAAAGATTCAAACACAAAAAGCTGATGAAAAGTCAGCTTTTTGTTTTTTTATTCAACTCTACGGTTAGTATGTTTACTGTTGCAGAATATAGGATTACAATGATATTGAAGGAGGGAGGTGCTTTATGAATCAGATTAAAATCGGCAAATTTATTTCAGAATGCCGTAAGGGAAAAAATATGACTCAGGCACAGCTTGCAGAGAAATTAAATATTACTGACAGAGCAGTTTCAAAGTGGGAAACAGGCAGAGGTATGCCCGATTCCGCCATAATGCTTGAGCTTTGCAGTGAGCTGGGAATTACCGTAAATGAATTATTATCAGGGGAGAGATTGAAAATGGAGGACTATCAGTTAAAGTTTGAAGAAAATCTGCTCGCTGTTCAAAAGGAAAAGGAAGAATGCGACAGACGGATGCTTAAGCTTGAAATGGTGATGGGTATTCTATCTACTGTGGCATTTTTGGTGCTGATATTTACTGCATCATTTGCCGGATTATATCCGATTGCCCGGGTGGCGCTTATCGCTGTCGGTGCTCTTATTTTTATTGTCGGTGTAGCCAATGCAATAAAAATTGAACAGGTTGCAGGCTATTATGAGTGCAGAGAATGTAATTATAAGTATATACCGTCCTATAACAGCGTTTTGTTTGCAATGCATACAGGCAGAACAAGATATATGAAATGCCCTCACTGCGGCAAAAAAAGCTGGCAGAAAAAGGTTATTTCCAAATAGCAAAATAATCCGAATGCTAAAAGCATTCGGATTATTTTTTCATATAGTCAATGATTTCTTCATCTGATATATTTAATACTTTGATTATTTTTTTCAATGTTTTGATTTTTGTGTTTTCCTCATTGGCTTCTATTCTTTGTAATTGCCTCGGACTTATACCGATTAATTCAGCTAATTGTTCTTGAGCATATCCTCTTTTTTTTCTGTATTCTTTAATCATTTAATCACCCTCCCTATTATGATATATTTTGCAAGTTTTTAACACGACATAAAATGTCATATTTTCTATTGACTTGTTGTAATCAATATGGTAATATCATAATAACGACATTAAATGACGTCAATATAAGGAGGGTAATATGCCAAAATACAAACACAAAATTGAAAACGTAACGGGCTTTATGCTGCTATCAAGCATAGAAAATGTTTGGGGTTCATATTGCATTGACTCGCTTAGTGATGAAACAAAAAAATGCTACTATAATTTTATGAAAAGTCTTGAGAAGGATGTTCCATTGCCAAAATCTGATATTGACGGCTTTGAATTGTTTGCCATATGTAATGATAAAGATTGATTAAATCGGTCCGATTTCGCAAAGCAAAGGCTTTCGGTGTTAAAAGTGATGTGTGATATTGCACTGCAGTTTTATTCGGCAAGCCGAGTTATATTGCAGGTTATATAAATAGGAGAGCCGACTGTGTTATACAGTCGGCTCTTAAGGTAATTATTTTTACTGATTAACCTCTTGATTCAATCAGCTTGCAATCAACTTCCTTTGTTTTTATCTGATTGTTTTCTACTCTTGCGATTGTTAATTTAACTGTATCACCCGGCTTTGAGTCTGCCAGTATAGATGTCATAATATCCGTTGAAGTGAGTGTTTCACCGTTAATTGCAACAATCATATCATATTGCTGAACATCTTTTGATGCCAGGTCTGAATCACTGCTGATTTCACTGATAACCATTGTGCCCTTTGCATCCTTGAAGCCTAATTCGGCAAGTGCCTGAATAATTGCGTTGGAATTGTTGAAGCTTGTGATCGGTGAATAGGTAATACCGATTTTTGCTCTGCCCTCAACATAACCAACCTTGATTAAGCTGTTAGCTGTTTCAACAGCAGTTTTTGACGGTACGGCAAAGCCCATTCCCTCATATTCTGTTGAAGCAATTTTTGATGAATTGATACCGATAACCTGACCCTGCATATTGAAGAGTGCACCGCCGCTGTTGCCGGGGTTGATGGCAGCGTCTGTCTGAATACAGTCTGTATCATAACCGATTGATGATGAAACGGGTCTTGCAAGTGCTGAAATAAAACCGCTTGTTACTGAGTTTTTAAACTCCAGACCGCCGGGGCAGCCGATTGCAACAACCTGCTCACCGAGAACAAGCTTTTCACTGTCGGCAAAATCTGCGATTTTCAAGCCCGTTTTATCAACGGAAAGAACACCGATATCTGTCTGTGCATCGAAGCCCACCATTGTTGCATCAAGCTCTGTATCATCATTCAGTGTCACCTTAAAGCTGTCACCGTCGCTGATAACGTGAGCACAGGTTAAAATATAGGTTTTGCCGTTGCTCTCGCTCATCAGAACACCTGAGCCTTCGCCTGATTTTGACGGCTCGCTGTTCGCATTATTGTTTTGTCCGTAGCCGAAGAAATGGTTATAGGCATCTGCATTTTTTGAATAAACAGTAATACCTACACAGGAATCAATTGCATTTTTTGCAACACCTGCAACAGTGTAGTTATTGTCCTTATCCTTAAGCGGAACATCCTCACTGTCACTGAGCGTTTTATCCTCAACCTCCTGTGACTGGCTGGTGTTATTCTTATTATCCTTTGAATCACCTATTGTTCCTGTTATTGCACTTACAGCCAGTGCAACACCTGCAATAACAAGACATACAGCAAGAACTATCAGTATTATTATGCCTGCCTTGCTCTTTTTAGGTGGCTTGTTATCATTGTTTTGCTGATTAAAGCTCTGATTCTGATATTGATAATTGCCGTTGTTTGGCGGAGTGTAGTAGTTTGAGCTGTTTTGATTAGCTGTATCACGATTCTGATTTGCATAGGAATAATGATAGGTTGTGCTTTCAAAGGGCGGTTTGTCACTTTTCGGCGGTGTGTAATAATTACCGCTGCCGTCTGTGCCCCCTGACGGCTGCTGACTGCTGTTGTTTGCAGTCGGGTTATAATACTCCGGTCTTACCTTGCCTTCGGAGTCCTTGGTTTTGTTTTCAAAATCTTCCATTATTTCTTTATCTCCTTTTTATAGATGGGGCTGTAGGCTTTAGGCAGTGTGAATATAAATTCAGCGGATGATTCATCATCGCTCTTTGCCCAGATTTTACCGCTGTGCATCTCCACCATCATTTTTACTATATAAAGTCCCAGTCCTGCACCCTTGGCATCAAGACTTCTTGACTTATCTACCTTGTAAAATCTTTCAAATACTCTCGGCAGCTCATCGCTTTGTATACCGATGCCGCTGTTTTTAATATGAACCTCGATTTTGTCGTTCAAATCCTTCATCGTCACATTGATATAGCCGCCGTTATTTGTGAACTTAACAGCATTGTCAAAGATGTTATAAATCACCTGATAAATCATATCGGTATCTGCAACAATATAGGTTGGTGTTAAATCCTCAAGTCCCTGAATTTCAATATTCTTTTCCTCAATTTTTTGTTCAAAGGTCAGAAGAATATGAATAATCTGATCGCTTATATCGTAGTTCGTCGGCTTCATTTCAAAGCTGCCTGACTCGATTTTACTCATATTAAGCATAGCAACAACAAGGCGTGAAAGACGTCGGATTTCGCCGCTGACAATATTAAGATAGTAATCCTGCTTTTCTCTCGGTATAGTGCCGTCAAGTATTCCGTCAATAAAACCGCCGATTGATGTCATCGGAGTTCTGAGCTCGTGTGACACGTTGGATACAAAGCTCCTTCGTGAGGATTCAAGTGTGTCCAGCGAATCTGCCATATCATTGAAGGCTCTGCCAAGCTCCGCCAGCTCGTCGTCACCGGTTATCTTTACCCTGTAAGAAAAGTCGCCGATTGCAAATTTTTTCGCCGCAGTACTCATTTGTCTGAGTGGTTTGACAAAGTTTTTCGTCAGCTTCCATATTGCAACAAAGGCAACGATAAGACAGACAAGTGCACTGAGGAAAAAAATACGCATTACAGACAGTGTGAGCGAATCAGCAGTTGTGGGTGTTGTGCCGAAAACTGCTCCGATAATCTGCTGCTTGCCGTTTAAATCTTCATAGTATACCGGCTTGCCGACAACATATGACATTGTTCCGTTCACCCTTGCCTTGCCCACAAAGCTGCCTTCAAAAGCACCCTGCAGCATAGCACTGTCAACAGTGAACCTGTTGTGATAGGTGCAGACGGGGAGTCTGCCGAGAGAGGGTATTTCATCACCCTTTTCTCTGCACATTATTATATTGCCCTCATTATCGCAAACAAATATATCGGCATCAATAGAGCTGCAGACTATATCGAGCGTGCTGCAAATCATACCCTTTTCAATAGAGTATCGGTCATTCATATCCTGATCAATCATTGTTGAGGAAACACTGCTTACGATAGATTCAACATTTTCTCTCAGAAGCTTTGTGTTTTCGCTTTGGGTATATGCGTTAACAAGCAGGATAAGCGTAAAACCAAGTATGCCAAGCACCGCAAGAAAAATAGTTGCAAACAAAACAAAATATTTTGCAAAAATATTATTCTTTATATGTCTGCCGTTGGTTTTTTCATTAAGCAGCATTTATATTAGTCCTTTGTTTCAAATTTATAGCCAACGCCCCAAACAGTTTTAAGTGACCATTTGTCAGATACACCCTCAAGCTTTTCACGAAGTCTTTTAACGTGAACGTCAACCGTTCGTGAATCACCGTAGTAATCAAAGCCCCATACCTCGTCAAGAAGCTGATCACGGGTGTAAACTCTGTTTGGATTTGAAGCAAAGTGATAAATAAGCTCAAGCTCTTTAGGCGGAGTGTCGATAGCCTCGCCCTTTACCTTGAGCTCATAATTAACAATATTGATTTCAAGGTTATCATAGGTTACAACCTTTTTTGTGTTGCTTTCCTCGGCAGGTGTGCCGTTTGTTCTTCTGAGAACAGCCTTAACTCTTGCCATAACCTCTTTGGCATCAAATGGTTTTGTTACATAGTCGTCAGCACCAAGCTCAAGACCAAGCACCTTGTCGAAGGTTTCCCCTTTGGCGGTGAGCATAATAATCGGGGCAGATGAAATCTTTCTGATTTCTCTGCACACCTGCCAGCCGTCCATTTTCGGCAACATAATATCAAGCAGCACCAGCTCAGGTGACTTTGCCTGGAAGGTGTTTACTGCTGCCTGACCGTCATTGGCTACATATACGGTGTAACCATCATTTTCTAAGTACAGCTTTAAAAGCTCGCAAATGTTTTTGTCATCGTCTACAACAAGTATTTTTGTGCTCATTTCATTTTCTCCTTTTCATTGTGACACTATCATAGCATCACAAATTGATATTTTTTTGTTGTTTTGGTTAACAATTTTTGAAAATTTTTAACAGATTATAAATTTCAGATTAATGTTTTTTTACCATTCCTTGCCCCTGTTTATGCAGCTTTCGGCAAAATCAATAAATTGCTTTGCACATCTCGGTGATCTTCCGCCGCGGCGTGTTGCCCATTGCTCTGCCTTGAAGCATAACTTTTCTTCGTCGGCATTGAGCCCTCTGTCTGCTGCAATCTTTTTAACAATGTCAAGGTATTCTGCCTTGTTCGGGTTGATGAATGTGATTGACAGTCCGAATCTGTCTGACAGACTTAACTGCTCCTGCATAATATCATTAAGATTCATTTCATTCTGTCTGTCACTGAAGCTTTCCTTAATAAGATGACGCCTGTTTGATGTGGCATAAATCAGAGTATTCGCCTGCTTGCCTGACAGTGAGCCCTCAAGTGCAGCCTTAAGCTCGCTGAAGGAGCTGTCGTTGGAATCAAAGCTTAAATCATCAAT
>DKYL01000027.1:0-850 GCA_002493325.1 Ruminococcaceae bacterium UBA7101 | reverse complement strand
GGAATCAAAGCTTAAATCATCAATATATATAATAAATTTCAATGGTGCATCTGCAATTGCCTCACGGATAAGCGTCAGCTCGCTGACTGTGCTTTTCGGTATTTCAATCATCCTCAAGCCACGGTTGTGGTATTCGTTAAGCAGTGCGTGAACCGTGGAGCTTTTTCCTGTTCCTCTGTCACCGTAAAGCAGAACATTGTTTGCAGGATGACCTGTAACAAAGCTTTCCGTGTTATCAACAACCTTTTGCCTTTGCACCTCATAGTTTTTCAGGTCATTGAGTGTTATGGGGTCTATTGAGGTTACGGGACAAAGCTCACCGTTTCTCCATGTGAAGGCAATATGCTTTGCAAATTTACCGTATCCGTTCCTTTTGTGATACTCGATTAAATCATCAATTTTGTCTTCCCAGTCTGTGTCAAGAGGGCTGACACCCTGACCGCTTTTGAATTTAGGCAGTGTGTTCAGAATTTCTTTGATTTCATTATTTTCAATATGACTGATTATATCGTCAGCAGTTATGCCTGCAATTTCCTCCAGCATAGCAAGATCGGATTTTGCCGTTTCAATTATTTTATCATCAGCAAAGCCGCCGCAGGCTGATTTGGTGAATAAATTTTCATTGGTTAAAATGCTCTTTGATATATGCTCCCTGACAGAGCCTGCACGCAGAACAAGCCTGTAAAAGCTGCTGTATGCACCAATTACATATTCCTCTGCACTGTTCAGCAGCTCAAAAAGCCCTTGGTAAAGCTCGTCCTCCCACAAATCATAAACACATAGTGCTTCCATATAATATTTGATTTTTGTTACTTTATTCATATTTTTCGCTTCCATACTATTTTTATTT
>DKYL01000005.1:38776-39624 GCA_002493325.1 Ruminococcaceae bacterium UBA7101 | reverse complement strand
CAGTCTGTAGAAAAACCCTAAATTCGGAACGGATTTAGGGTTAATTTTTTAAGGATTATGAAAAATAAGCTAAAGAGATCAAGAAAAGCAGTCGGATTGGTCACATTCCACCTGTGTATTGCAAACTTTTTCAAATTCATAGCAGCAAATTTAAGCCTGACCCAATTTGTAACTTGAGTTAAGCCCCGATATGGCGTATACCGCATTGCATGCTTTTCCTTTGCATCTGCGAATACCCGCTCTATTGTTTCTTTTCGTTTGTCATAAAGATTTTTGTATTCAGGTGTGTGCCTGATGTCCTCTACTGTTTCAAGATAATCGGACCATATATGCTTTGTTACTGTTTTTTCTGACTTTGCATTTTCTGTGCATAAATATTTTGACGGACAATCCTTGCATATATATCCTTTGCTCTTAAACTCTTTGTAACCCTCACGGTTTGTTGTTGCATAATCTAAAACGTGATTTTCAGGACAGATAACACAGTCATAGTATTTATCATATACATAGTCATAAGGCTTGAAAAAGTCTTTTTTGCTCATTGGTCTTTTGTAGGGCAATACAGGTATTCTTCCGTCATCAAGTACTTTCTTGCTTATCCACGGTGTTTTGTAGCCTGCATCTGCTACTACTGTTTTAATCTCAGGATTTTTCTCTGTGAGTCTGTCATACAATCCGTCAAAAGCTACACTGTCGTGTACATTTCCCGGATTAACAGTAACATCCATTACATATCCGTTTTTGTCGCAGCCTGTCTGTGCTGTGTATGCAAAGCATTTTTTATGCTCGCCTTTATGAAACACTCCGCTTTCAGGGTCTGTTGTTGACTGTGTGATTTCTTTATCCTT
>DKYL01000005.1:0-38491 GCA_002493325.1 Ruminococcaceae bacterium UBA7101 | reverse complement strand
GTTGATTTCTTCCATTAACTGTTTTTCATATGTTCTTGCCGCCTTTGGAACTGCCTTTTTTACAGCCTTCTTTAAATTGGCATTTGCTTTGATATGTGTTCCGTCTACAAATACGGCTTCAGGTGATAAATATCCTGCATGATTGATTTCACCTAATATCCAATAGAATATTTCCTCTATGGTCTGTTCGGTATATCTGTGTTTGAAATTGTAACTGATTGTAGAAAAGTGTGGTATTGGTTCATTCATTAAATATCCTAAGAACCAACGATATGCCACATTCATTTTGATTTCTTCTACCGTTCTGCGAAGGGATGGTATCCCGTACAGATGCTGTATCAGCACCATTTTGAACAGAACCACAGGATCTATGCTCGGTCTGCCGTTGTCCGAACAATACAAATCTTCTACGATATCGTATATATGTGTAAAATCTACTGCACTGTCTATTTTCCGCAACAAATGATTTGCCGGCACAAATTCTTCTATGCTGAATATTTCCACTTGTTCTCGCTTTTCTCTGTGCTTTTCTATCATCTTTCATCACCTACTCTATTTTACCATATATATGACAAAAAGCATAGCAAATGCTATGCTTTTTCGACAAGCTGAGAGGTGTAGAAAATACACCTCTTTTTTATGATACATTATTAATAATTCTCTGCACTGATTTCAAAAAAGCTTTGCGGATGATTGCAGGTTGGGCAAACCTCCGGAGCCTTTGTGCCCACTACGATATGACCGCAGTTTCTGCACTCCCAAACCTTAACCTCGCTTTTTTCAAAAACCTGAGCAGTTTCAATATTTTTTAACAGGGCACGATATCTTTCCTCGTGATGCTTCTCAACTGCTGCAACAAGCCTGAATTTTGCTGCAAGCTCGTCAAATCCCTCAGCCTCGGCTGTCTTTGCAAAATCCTCATACATATCTGTCCATTCAAAGTTCTCACCGTCAGCAGCCGCTGCAAGATTTTCAGCAGTATTGCCGATACCGTTCAGCTCTTTAAACCACATTTTCGCATGCTCTTTTTCATTATTTGCAGTTTTTAAGAAAAGGTCGGAAATCTGCTCATATCCCTCTTTTTTAGCAACAGACGCAAAATATGTATATTTATTTCTCGCCTGTGATTCACCTGCAAAAGCAGCTTCTAAATTTTTTTGTGTCTGTGTACCGTCATACTTACCCATAACAATCACCTAACCTTAATAGAATTTGGATTTAATATCCTATTTCTATAATAACAGTTAAATGAAAAAAGTCAATAGAATTAATGTATTACACCCATTCCTTTATCATCTCAGGATTTCTGAATATTTCATTGAGCTTATTAATAAACGGAGTAACATCACCCATATCAAGTGCCCTGTGGTCAAATGCAATTGTAAGCGGCAGCTTTGTGCCCACAACAATTTCGTCATTCTTTACAACAGGCAGCTTTTGCAGTGAGCCGATTGCAATTGCACAAACCTGCGGCGGAATAATTTCAAGAATCGTGCAGACACCCTCCCAGTCCTTGCATATTGAACCAAGGTTTGATACAGTAATTGTGCCCTGCTCAATATCGTGCTTGGTGAGTCTGTCACATTCAGGAATGGAATAATATTCTTTTTTCGCTTTGCCTTTTAAGGTTTTAACCTTGTGCTTACCTGTTTTTGAACCGATCAGACGATTTACCGTCTGAACAATTTTACCCTGTGAAAGACCGGTTAAGGTATTGTCAAGGGATACCTCAAACATAACCTCATTCATATCGGAATTATTTGCACGTCTTGCACTTTCGGCAATGGCATCTCTCATCTGCGACATGGTTTTAGACTGCATATCATGCATATTGATTGTCATCATTTCACCGCTTTTAAGAATCATAGGCATTGAAATATTAATTTCCTCAAAGGTTTTCACATTGCCTCTGACAAGCTTTCTGTTAAAATCAATATGTGAATTCAGCACAGGGCAAGCCTTAAGCCCTTCCACAATCACTCTGAGCATAATGGTATTAAGAGTCAGCTTTGTTTCCTTTGTTGAATTCTCATTAATTTCTTTAATAACATTTAAAAATGCACTTACCTCAGGCTCAAAGGTAACAACTGCATGCGGTATTGTTTCCCAGCTTTCAGAGGTCATATTTGATACAATCTTTCTCGCAATTCCGAAATGCTCTGATTTTGTTACAGTTAAATTTTGTTTCATAAGTATATCTCCTTTTATGTTAATTGGTTTTCATTTTCGCTTTTCTCAGCTACAACCAAATTCTAACCAAAATCAAAGAAAATTACTACAAACCACGCTTTACATTCCTGCCATTTTGCCGCAACCGACAGTTGCAACGCCCTAAATAAGCCGATTTTCAATAATTTATTGATTACTGCAGATAAAAATGATAAACTATTAAACAGAGGTGACAATTTATGGAATGGGAATTTATGCTGCCTGTTAAGCTGGTTTTCGGCAACGGCAAAAGAAAAGATTTGGAAAAATATATTAATGAAATAGGGGGAACAAGGGGCATTCTTGTCTGCTCAAAAAGTTTTGCAAAAAACGGCACGGCTGATGAATTTGTTAAGATGAGCGGTGGACTGATAAAAGGCATTTTCAGTGATGTCCGTCCGAATCCCACAACAGATAATGTTGACAGCTGTGTTAAGCTTATGAGAGAGCTTAATGCAGATTTTGCTGTGGCACTGGGCGGCGGCTCACCGATGGACTGCTGTAAAGCTGCCTGTGCAATTGCAAAGGGTGACGATGTTATCCGTTCGTACCACACAGGAGGCAAAGCAATTAATGCAAATGAAGCCATACCAATGATTGCTGTTACCACAACCTCGGGAACGGCAAGTGAAGTAACCAACATTTCTGTGCTGACAGATGTTGCACTGAATCTAAAAAATCCTATGAACGACCCTGCAATGTACCCAAAAATTGCTGTCATTGACCCTGAGCTTACGCTCACTGTACCAAAGCAGATTACGGCATCAACAGGACTTGATGTTCTGGCACACGCTGTTGAAAGCTACTGGGCGACAATTCACCAGCCTGTATGCACAGCCTGCTCAATTTACAGTGCAAGGCTTGTTTTTGAGTGGCTGGAAAAAGCATACAACAATCCCAATGATTTAGCGGCAAGAGAAAAAATGGCAGAGGCATCAATCGTAGCAGGAGTTGCGTTTTCACACCCCCGCACAACAGGCTCACACGCCTGCTCTTTTCCACTGACTAATATTTATGGTGTGCCCCACGGAGAGGCCTGTGCTTTCACGCTTGATTATTTTATTAAATTCAATGCAGATAAGGCTGATGCTGACGGACGCATAACAGCACTTGCAAAGGACTGTGGCTTTGAAAGCCCCTATGCAATGGCAGATGAAATTCATGCAATGAAAAAGAGAATGGGAATGAAAACCAAGCTGTCAGAAATCGGCTGTGTTACAGATGAACAAATCAGAGAGCTGACGAAAAAAAGTATGTCAATGCTTATGACGAGAAATCCCATACCGCTGACTGAAGATGATATTTACACAATGTATCAGAAATTGAAATAGCAAAAGTGCACGATATTGATTCGTGCACTTTTTCGTTGTTGACTATAAATTTATATAATGCTATAATAAATGTGCCAAACAAAGTTAATAATAAATTCCTATGGAATATTTTTATCTTTTGATAAAAATACTGGCTTTTAGCATTGTTCCATTTGGAATTTGTGTTTAACTTTGTTTGGCGACAAGAGAGCCGGTGTTTTTTGTGCGTGGCTCTGTCACGCACTTTTTTATTTATTAGAAAGGGATGGGATTAATGGATCTTGAAACATTCAAACATATTATATATGATAAGGACGATGGCGAATGGTTCACCGTGGCAGAGCTGCACCAGATGATGGATGAAGAGCTGGCAAAAGACCCTGCTGAAATGGATACTGATTTTGTAGATCTTTGTCTTGATGCTCTTGACGGCAAATTTGATAATGGTGAAAAGCCACCTGAAGAATAACCTAATATCGTTTAATCAATATAACAAGTCTGTCCTTTTTGGTTTTTCTAAGCTCACTGACAAGCTTAAAACGACCCAAGCCACGAACAGAAACTATATCCTCCTGCTTAATAAGGCAGGAGGTATTTTTTACCTGCCTGCTGTTTATGAAAACCTTGTCGCTGTTAATCAGATTGCAGCTATTCTTTCTCGAAAGCCTATAAACTGCACTGATTACCGCATCAAGTCTGAGAGAAGAAACAATAAGCTCAACACTTTCAGGCTCACTGACTGCACACGGCGGCAATTCATCAAGGATTTTAATTTTAACGGTTGTATGCTTAACTCTCGTCAGATTCTGTTCAATATAATCCTTTACCTGTTCAAGGCAGAACAGATAAGCCGTGTTGCCGTTTACGATTATATCACCAAGCATCTCACGCTTTATACCCAGATTCATCAGTCCACCCAAAAAGTCACGATGTGTCAGATTATCGGAAAACTTTTCTGATACAGGGGAAATTTCTAACAGCTCAATTGGAAAATCCGACACATCAGCATTATCACCAAAGGCTGCTACTATTCGTTCAGCCGTCGGATAACCGCCGAATTTTACACAGGGCAGATAACTGCTTTCAAGTATACTCTGTTCCTCCAGATTGAGGAACTCACTGTAAGTAATATAGTCCCTTTGATAGGCTCTGTTGTAAAGCTCTGTCAGTCTTTTTTCAATCATCTTTAATCCTCATCAATAACAAAAAGGCTGTCACAAAGACAGCCTTTTATTTGATTTATTCAATTACTTTCTTGTAATCTTTCTTGAGTCCATAAGGTACTGATCGTCAGCAGGATAGTGGTTTGTATAAGTAATATCAAGTGAAGCGCTCTTATCCTTAAGAACTGCAACATTAGCGTGGCTAACGTCAATGTGAACCTTCATTTCAAAATCAGCCTCAACAACCTCATTCGTTGTTGTATCAATTACAACCTTACCTGTACCGCCCTTATAGTCAACTACAAAGTTATCATTGATTGTACCGCTTGAGAAAGAAAGAACGTCAATTGACTCAACTACTGATGAAATGTCACCAAGTGAGTTAAAGAAACGACCTTGTGAATCCTCGCCGGGCATAGAAAGAATAGCTGCCTTTGGCTGAATTGTAATTGTAATTCTATTATTTCCGTTGTCAACTACATTTGCTTCAAGAACATCGTCAGCAGTTAAATGAGATACTGTACAATCCATAGCACCATCTGCTCTTGTGTCAAGGTCACGAGCGCGATTGCCTGAAGGAGATAAGCCAATTACGTTACCGCTGAACAAACCGCCTGCGATACCGGGAACAAGACCGTCAAGCATTGAGTTTGACTTGCCCTCAACAAGCAGATTAGAAATGTTAAGTTTTTCATCACCCACAAGCTTATAATATGTCTTCGTTTCGCCGTTTTCGTCATATTCAGCAGTTAAGGTTTTTGTATATGCATAGCACTCATTATAATAATTAACAACATCCTCAATTGACTTGAATTCTTTTCCGCCGTATGTACCTGCTGCAAAAGCCTCAATTACTGCAGTGTCACCTGTGTTCTCCTCAGTTGTTGTGCTTTCAACCGGAAGAGGCTTTGAAACCATAACAACAGTTGCAACAATACAAACAACAAGCACAAGTGATAAAATAATATTTAGTGTTTTAAGTCCTGATTTGCGTTTCATATAAATTCCCCTTTTTACAGTGTATTACTATTATAGTATATTACTTTTCTATAATATACTAAAACGCAATATTTTTCAATACATTTTTTGATTTTATTTACTAAAAAATATGGTTATTTTCGTTCCAACGCCTAATTTACTGTCAACCTTGAGCTTTGCGCCGTGCAATTGAGCTATATGCTTGACAATCGCAAGCCCCAGCCCTGTACCGCCGGTTTCCTTGCTTCGGCTTTTATCTACTCTGAAAAAGCGCTCAAAAACACGCTGCTGATATTTTTCTTCAATACCAATCCCCGTGTCCTCAACTGTCAGCACTGCACCATTTTCATCAGATGCAACAGAAACATTGACTTTTCCGTTATCCTTATTATATCTGATAGCATTATCGCAAAGATTATAAATCAGCTCTTCGAGCAAGGAGGAATTGCCGTTAATAAAAGTGCTTTCACCGCCCAGTGAAATGGAAACGCCCCTGAGCTGTGCATTAATGGATAAAGCCTCTATACATCTGCCGGCGATTTCATAAAGGTCAACTGAGCTGAAGCTGACGGTATTTTCCTCATCATTTTCCTCGAGCTGGGAAAGTTTTATAATATCCTCGCTTACCGACACAAGGCGAAGTGCCTGTTTTCTTATTGTTGCAGCAAAAGGCTTAATATCCTCTTCTTTCGCAATGCCCGATTCAATCAGCTCGGCATACCCTGCAATAGAAGTCAGGGGGGTTTTTAACTCATGTGAAAGATTTGCAGTAAACTGTTTTTTCTGCTTGCTGAGTGCACGCTGCTTTTTCTTTTGTTCTTTAAGCTCAGACACAAAGGGCTGCAGCTCGCGAAACTCCTTCAGTGCCTCAACATTATCAGGATTTTCACCAAGCTTTTCAATAGGCTTAACAATGCTTTTTGTAATTTTAAGGCTTACAAATACCGCACAAACAACGGCAGCAATCAAAACCGCAATAACCGCCGCTGCAAGCTCCGCTATTTTTTTTGTACTGAGTTCATCAATATACGACTGAAACACAAGCACAATAAGCACGGCTGTTATAAATATCAAAAAAAATCCAAATCCGAGCAGCTTTTTCAAGGTTTGTCCGGTCATTTAATCACCAACCTTGTAACCGACATTTCTGATTGTTTTTATATATTCACCTGCTGCACCAAGCTTTTTCCGCAGTGACTGAATATGAACATCAACTGTTCTGTTGCCCTGTTCAAAATTATAGCCCCACACAATTTCCATGAGCCTGTCACGTGAGAGAACTATATCCTTATTTCTGATAAGCTGTTTCAAAATTTCGTACTCTTTATATGTAAGCTCTATCTCTGCACCGTCAACAAGAACAGTGTGACGATTTTCATCAAGCACAATGCTTTTATACCTGAGCACTGATTTTTTGCCGCGGTCAAGGCGCCGCAGTATTGCTTTCACTCTTGACACCAGCTCCATAACGCCAAAGGGCTTGGTGATATAGTCATCCGCACCCATATCAAGACCCTTGACTGCGTCAATCTCACTTGTTTTTGCTGTAACCATAACAACAGGAATATTACAGTAAAGTACAGAACCTCTGATTTTATTCAGAATATCAAGCCCATCCTCATTAGGCAGCATAATATCAAGAAGTATTATATCCGGAACTCTGCTCTCCAGCGCTGACATAAGCTCACTGCCGTCAGCAAAGCCCATAACCTCAAACGATGCATTTTTCAGTGCATACATTTCAAGCTCACGGATAGAGGTGTCGTCCTCAACAATATAGACAAGTTGCTTTTCTTCCATAACACATTACCTTACTGAACTGAATATTTATTAAGATAATTTTCAAAATTCTCCATAAATGTTTTGTTATCAGCAGTCTTAACCCCTTTAAGATAGCTGTGGGTCTGATAGCTGCCCTGTGACAGCTCAATAATGCACACGGCAAGATTTGAGCAGTGATCCGCAATTCGTTCAAAGGAATTAACAATATCAAAGAACAGCATACCGTTTTCCACAGAACACTCGCCCTCTTCCATTCGCTTTGAATGCTTTGCACGAAGCTCTGCTTTCAGATTGTTTATAACCTGCTCAAGGGGTTCAATTGTTCTTGCAAGCTCAATATCATCATTTATAAAGGCAGTTGTAGAGTTTTCCACAATCTCCTTAACAGCACGAGCCATTATATCAAGCTCTCTGTTCGCATCATCACTGAAATGGATTTTATCCTTATGCATTTTGCGTTTTGTCTTTAAAATATTAACGCCGTAGTCACCGATACGTTCAAAGTTACCGATTGCGTGTGACAGCTTGCTCAAACGCATTGAATCATCAACACTCAGATTCATTGTACTGATTCTGACAAGATAGGTTTCAAGCTCATCCTCAAAATTATCGATAAGCTTTTCATTGGTTTTAATTTTTTCATCCTTGCTTTTATTATACATCTTAATAAAATCAAGACACAAAAGAATATTCTTTTGTGCAAGAACAGCCATTTCGTCACACTTTTCCTTGGTTTTGTCAAGTGCATAGGAAGGGGTAATAATGAATCTTTCATCAACAAGTGCTGTTTCTGTTGATTTTCCTGATTTTTGTGACTTTTTATCCTCAGCCTTGTCCTTAATAATCAGGCACATAAGCTTTTCAAGCTGCTTGCCGAAGGGGAACAGAATGATTGTAGCAAACACATTGAATAAGGTATGAATAACAGCAATACCGATTGGACTTACAGTATTCTGAATAAACGGCAGACCGAATAAAGCATCAGCACCATAAAAGAGTACCATTGCAACAATTACACCTATAACACTGAAGGTGAGATAAACACCTGCTGTTCTTTTGGCATTTTTATTTGTGCCGATTGATGACAGCAGAACAGGAACACAGGAACCGATATTCTGACCCAGAATAATGGGGAATGCAGCACCAACGGTAATTGCACCGGTTGTTGAAAGTGCCTGCAGAATACCTACTGATGCAGAGGAGCTCTGAATAGCAGCAGTTAAAATTGCACCTGCTGCAACACCTAACAGAGGATTGGAAAATTTAGTTAAAATGCTTGTAAATTCAGGTATTTCTTTAAGAACTGCCATAGCATCACTCATTGTTGTCATACCAATCATAAGCGTGCCGAAACCAAGAAGAATAGAGCCGACTGTCTTTTTCTTTTCATTTTTAAAGAACATTACAAGAATAATACCCACAAATGCGAGAATAGGGGCAAAAGAGCTGGGCTTTAAAAGACTCAGAAAAACATTTGTACCCTCAATACCTGCCAGTGATAAAATCCACGCAGTAACCGTTGTACCGACGTGAGCACCCATAACGATGCCGATGACCTGACTGAGCTCCATAATACCACTGTTTACAAAGCCGACTACCATAACCGTAACCGCGCCTGAGGATTGTATTATAGCTGTAACAACCATACCGAGCAGAACACCCTTAATTCTGGTGTTGGTCATTTTTTCAAGTATTCCCTCCAGCTTACCACCGCTAATCTTTTCAAGGCTTGAACCCATTGTGTTCATTCCAAGAAGGAAAAGTGCAAGTCCGCCTATAAGGGTTAAAATGTTAAATATTGTCATATTCCCGCCCCTTGTTTTTAAAATCAGCTCATATAATAAATATTTTTAGTTAAGTTATAATACAGTTTATGTTAAATTCGTGTTAATTTTTCAAAATATGCCAAAATTATTCACAATAAATCGGTGAGGTTATTGCAAGCGGAACTGCCTCTCCATCAACCGTGCCCCAAAGCTCCGCTCTGTACCATCGTGCCTTTTCCATTCTAAGCATAACGTGCTTTTCATTAAATCGGGTTTCAAGAACAACCTTGCCGCCGTTTGATACGACTTTTATGGTTTTATAAACAACAGATTCCTCACCTGCATCCTTCTCACGTGAATGAAGGTCGGTAAAAAAGCTGAAGGTATAATTTCCTCTTTTAACCGTGTCACCGATTGTATATGTATTGCCGTGTCTGTGCACTCTGAAGAAAAATTTTGCTCCTGTTGAAACAACAGTTTTCCCCATTCTTATTCCTCTGAGTGCATTCTGAGGGGTAGGAGCACCGTCAATATCAATATAGGTGCAGCCATAATGACCCTTGCTTTCAGGTCTGTGCCAATCTCTGCCGTAGCTTGCGGCAAGTCTGTAGCCTTTGTCAAGCAGAGAAGTCCAGAGAGCAACAGATTTAACATTCTCGCTGCTGATTTTATTCATATCCTCATGCCATATTTCAATATAATCCACATTGCTCCAATCCCTGACATTGAACTCCCATCTGCCGCCTGTGCATATAGGAGAACCCATCTGGTATGGATGTGCAACGCCTACCAACCCACCGCAGGCTTTAATCTGCTTTATTTTTTCATCAATATTATCAGGAACGGCATCACGCCAGTCAACAAATTCACCAGCACCCAAAACAAGCATATGACCAAAATAAGTGGTCCATTCGATGCCCCTTATTGCTGGAACAACAGAATCGTCAAGCTCATCCCAGCCTGACATTGTATTATGGTCTGTCAATGCTATTAATGAAAGATGATCCTCAACTGCCGCCTTCTGCAGCTCTTCAACACTGAAATCTCCGTCACTGTGCAGGGTATGACAGTGCAGCTCACAAGGTAAATAGCTCATTTATTTCGCCTCCCCTTCAACAGTTATTACATAGTCCACATCACAGCATACGCAGTGAACATTAAGCATAATGTCCCATTCGCCTGCCTGAGGCTTGCCTTTCATAAATCCGGGGGACGAATAGGTTTCGCTGAAAATATGCTCCTGCTCATCAGCCTGTCTGTGTGCAGCACCACGGTATTTGCCGTTTTCGTCCACGGAAAGTGTCACAAGATTTTTAATAGGAAGATAGTCAGCAGGTTTTCCTGTAAGTGTTTCATCATATTTATCAAAACAGTTACGAATGATTGAAACCGCCTTTTCTCTGTTTTCAAGTGTTTTAGGCGAGTAACTGTATCTGATTATCAGCTTATCAATATTTTCAGGCACATCAAACCTGTGCATAAGATTCGTTTTATCGTTGGCAGTTGTTATTTTGCCTTTTGTAGAAAAAATTAACATAACATCCCCCTGAAAATGGCTTTATATAATTAATTATAAAATAATAAGTTGATATTTTCAATTGATATTATTTCACAAAAATGTTATAGTGTTTTTGGTGATAAGTATGAATTTAAAATCATGGATGAAAAACATAGATAATAACACAGAGGTGCTCAGACTGAATTTAGCAGGCACACACGACAGTGTAACTAAATATGCACAGTTTTCACACCTTTCAAAATGCCAGAATCTGAATATATACGAACAGCTTTGCATCGGCATAAGAGGACTTGACATCAGAGTACAGTCAAGAGGAAGCCGCCTTGGTATGGTGCACGGAGTTGCAAAGGCTTTCAACACGCCAAACCATTTTGGAAAACAAATGGATTTGGCGGATGTGCTTGAGCAATGTTACCGTTTTTTAGATGAAAACCCAAGTGAAACAATTGTATTTCAATTCAAAAATGACAGCGGTAAAGAAATGGAGCACTGCTTTGACATTCTGTTTCACCGCTATATCATGGATAACAAAAGCAAATGGTATCTTGAAAACAGAAGTCCTCTGATGAATGAAGCACGAGGAAAAATAATTCTTATCCGACGCTGCAAAATGCTTCAGAGCAACGAATACAATCCGCACAACACGGGCATCGACTTTTCAAAATGGATAGAGCAGGACAAGCCTGTGCCGGAACCGCTCACACTGAAAACAGGCGGTGAAAATGAAATGTCTTTTGTTATTCAGGACAGATATAAATACAAGCCCGAGCCACGCTGGAACGATTGTATTATGCCGTTTCTAAACACAATGACCGATTTCCGCGGTACATATATTATCAACTATCTGTCAACAGCAGGCGGGTTGAAAGGACCATATAACAATTCAAAATATATTAACCCCGCATTTATGAAATATCCGTTGAAAAAGAACACCTACTATGGTATGATTTACGTTGATTTTCCAACCGAAGAGCTGGTTGAAAAAATAATCAGAACGAATTTCAGGTGATAAAATGAAGCAAAACGAAATCAATATACGTGACCCCTTTATTTTAAAGGAGGGTGACACCTATTATCTTTACGGCACAAGAGCAAAGGACTTTGGAAAAAAAGTAAACGGCTTTGATGTTTACACAACAAAGGACTTAATCCATTTCAGTGAGCCGAAAGTATGCTTTGACTCAGGAAAATGGGATATGAACAGAGAGGTTAACTGGGCACCTGAGGTACACAAATATAATAACAGCTATTATATGCTTGCTACCTTTACAAAGGAAAACGGACTAAGAGGTGTATATATTTTAAAATCCGACAATCCTGACGGTGAATTCCAGCCCCATTCAAATGGAGCTGTCACGCCTGACGAATGGGAATGTCTTGACGGAACACTTTATATCAATAAAAACAACGAGCCATATCTCGTTTTCTGCCACGAGCACACACAGATAATTGACGGCACAGTATGTTACATAAGACTGAGCGATGATTTGACGCACAGCATTGGTGAACCTGTTTATATGTTCAGCGGTTCAACACCCGATTGGGCAGACAAAAAGCCCGAGGGCGAGCACTATATTACTGACGGACCATTTATGTATCGGCCAACGGACGGTGAGCTGCTTTTAATATGGTCTACCTTTGTTAACCATATGTACTGCCAATGCGTTGCAAAATCATCAAACGGCGAGCTTGACGGAGAATTCATTCATCTGCCCCCAATCATCACAAACGACGGCGGACACGGAATGATTTTCAAAACAGATGACAAGCTTTATTTAACCTTTCATACCCCGAATAAATCCCTTGAAGAGCACCCCACATTCAAGGAGCTTATTGACACCGGTGACAGCATAGTAATAAAAGAGTAACGAAAAGAGCAGGTCAACGACCTGCTCTCCTTTTTAACCGATTATACCTTTTTTAGTGAATACGTTATAAATTTTATTAACAATCAGGAACAATGTGTAACCGATAACTGCTGCAGCCACAACATCTGTTAAATAGTGTGCACCGGCAATCAATCTTGAAACAGCAACAATAATTACATAAGCGGCACTGAAAGCATACATAAACGGTGCAAATTTCTTCAGCTTTTCAAAAGCAAGGCACAGCGGATATGTTAAAAACATTGTACAGCTATATGTTGTATGACCGCTTGGGAATGAATTTGAATGCTTATAAATCATCATATCATTGCCCTTTTTGTACCACGGTGCATACTGACCGTAATTTGTATACTTCAGCATTTCTCTTGTAAGGTCAGCCTTCTGACCGTTGCTCATTCCGCTTTCGTCAACCTTACCGTTTGAATATGCAACCATTTCACGGAAACGGACACGACCTGTAATTTCCTTGCACTCCTCAACAAGCTTGTAACAGATACCGAGAAGCACACCGGCAAGTGCCAATGCTTCAAGCTTTCTGAGCTTTGCTTTATCAATTTTTCTGCAAGCCAGAATTACCACAGCACTGAGCACAGCACATACAACAAAGTAAAACCACTGGGGCATATCCGCAATATCCAAATCAGCAAGAATATTTTTCACCACATTTTCAACCAGCTTTTTCCATCCTATAACGGAAAGAACATAAAATGCCGCCGCTGTAAAAATGTTTAAAATTGTATTGCATACCTTATAAGCCTTAGTTTCGGTATTATCCACAGGACCTATAAACGGAATAACTCTGCCGATAATTTCAAGAGATTCATTAAGATTATGTCTGCTCAGAATAAGAACAGTGAATATCGGTCCCCACATACCCCAATATACAAACTGACTGAACTGCTCAAGCCCCTTAACAAGGATACTCTCAGGGTAGAATATTGCCTTATCAATCTGCAAATCAAGGAATGTACCGACTATCATCAGCACGATTGCCACAGCATAAAACACGACTGAAGCAATGAATATTCTTTTAAAGCTTTTTTCTTCATTAAGCCTTTTTTTCAAATCCATATTACACCTCTGTGATTACTTGAAATATACAATACTATCTTAACAGATTTCAATTCATTTAACAAGACCTATATATAAAATTATAAAGACACCCACGAAAAAATCGTGGGTGTCTGTTGATTAGCCTAAGCTCTTCAAAAGCTGTGCGAAATCCTTGGTGTTAATATTTCCGTCCTTTACAACATCAATATATTCATCAAATTTTTCATCGCCTGCTTTGCTGTTAACAATTGAACTGAAGCTTACATTATAGCTGTGTCCGCAGCTGCTGCAGCGAACTGTCACTGTATCCTTATCGGATGCTATTGCATATGGAGTATAGCTGTGATTATCCTTCCAATTCACATAAACATCCATATCCTCATTAACGGAATTTATATCCCTGCTCCAGCTTTCAAACACCTTACACTGCGGTGTTTCCGTAATCTGAGGAGCCTGAGCAGCCTCTCCTGCAGGAACCATATTTACACCAAGCTTCTTTTCCATTGCTTCATCAGCAAAGAAATCAACCTGATAAAAATCACGTGTAACACGAATTGTTACATCCATATCCTGAGAGCTTTCAAGCATAGGATAACAATAATATGTTATTCCGTCTTTAATCTCGTCAACATCATATGCAACAAACTGATCCCCCTGAAAGCCCGAGCCATCCTCATAAATATCAAGTGAACAGCCTTTGTAATTTGTATTACTGTTCAGCCCCTTGCCGCTGAATGGAATTGCAATCCTATTGCCGTCAGGCACTGCTTTAACATCAACCGTCTGATTGCCTATTTCATACTGTGTAACACCATCCAAGGCTGTTTTGCTTAAATCAAGTGAGGTCAGATGGTTCTGCTGGCAGTTGATTTCGCTCAGCTTAGTATGGCTTGATAAATCAAGATTATCAAGCTCATTCTGGTGACAATAAAGACTTTGCAGACCCGGTACACCTAAAAGATTAAGCTTGGTGAGTGAATTTGCATAGCAGTTAAGGGATTCAAACTTCGGGCTCAGCGGCAGAACGATATCTGTCAAAACATTATCTGAGCAGTTGACTGTAAGCAAAGCCATATTATAGCTTAAATCAAGTGATGACAAATTATTACCCTGACAGGTAAGTGATGTCAGATTCAAAAGCTTTGATACGTCCAGAGTATTCAAGCCCAAACCGCCGCATCTGAGCATTGTAAGACTTGTAAAATACTCTATTCCCTGCAGATTATCAATTGTTTCAACAGGATCACCGTTTTCATCAATATCAATTCTGCCTGAAAGGTTCATATAAGTTGCACTGCGTTCTGCTACACTTAAATAACCATCCTCATTTTTATCATAGACTTCTGTAATGATTCGTCTGAATACAGGATCAGGGAAAGTGTTTGCATTAATTTCAACGCCATCAACACCGAAGGCGAATGGTGCTGCCCACAAAGCGGACAGGCAAAGCACCATTGCCAAAAGGAGTGACAATCTCTTCTTTATTTTTGTGTTCAACATTTGTAATGCCGCCTCCTTAGGTTGTTAATGTAAGAGCAAAGGAAGCTTCTGCTGTTGAACCGTCAGCATTTGTTACCTTGCATTTGATTGTTGTTGCGTTTGAGCTGCGGCTCTTACCTGCAGTGGTAAGATTAACAACACCTGTTGTTTTATCAATCGTAATATAGCCTGATGCAGAGGAAGTATATTCAACACTTGTTATTGCATTTGCATTAGCAGGTGTAGGAATATAACCAACAGTAATCGTCTTATAATTTCTGTAGAATATGCCGCATCCGCTCTGAACTACCGAACCGTTGATTTCTTCGCCGTTTGCTGTCAGAACTAATGACGTTACAGGTATAATCCGATCAATAATGCTCAGGCTGTAGCTTGCAGTATATTCTCTGTCGTAATCATCAACAACAAGTATAGATACTGCTATGCTTCCCTTATCGGCTGTTTTGGTTATATCAATGTTATTGCCGTTGACAACAGCCTCAACGCCCTCCTGACTGTCAATGGTAATGCTTGTGCTCTTAACCATTGCGCCATCATTCAAAGTAAGTGCCAATGTTGTTTTTGCAGTTTCTGCATCAACCTGAACAACAGCACCATTTGCTATTACGGAATCACCCTGAGTCAGGCTGATTTGCGGAACAATAAATTCGTGACCTTCAAGTCTTGAGGTAGCTTCAGTAAGTGCAAGACAAGCCTCGTCCATTGCAGCCTGCGAAGCATAAACATCTGCATAAACCTCTTTTGCCTCATTATATGCAGTGTTGAAGGCTGTACCGTACTCATAAGCATAATTTGTATATGTATACTTTTCAGCCTCATCAATAGCAGCCTTAAGTGCCGTGCTGTCCCATGTGGTAAATGCATTGATTGTCGCAGTATAACCACCGTCGGTTGTTGTGGCAGTAATCGTTACCATACCCTGTGTATTGAAGGTTACAACACCACCGTCATCAACTGAAGCAATTTCAGGATTGCTTGATGTATAAGTGCAGGTTTTAACAAAGGAGGATGCAAGTGATGTGCCGTTTGTATTTGTGATTGTCGGTGTAAGAAGAACCTGCACTGCAGGTGCACCATATACCATCTCTTTATCAAAGCTGATGCCTGTTACACCATATCTTGCAAAGGTTACATAAACAGAATCTGTGCAGGTATAGCCAAATACATTGGTTACTGTGCAGGTAATCTTTGCACTGCCTGCAATGGCTGATTTATTTGTAACAATACCATTTTCATCAACAACAATATTTGAATTGGTTGATTCATATTTAATTTCTGCGTAAACAGCCTTCTCTGCATTGAATACCGGCTTAAGTGTTATTTCTTTACCGTTAATCATTGTGCCTGTATAACGAATATAACCATCCTTTACAGTTTCAACACCAACCTCTTCCTCAGCAGTCAGCTTGACGGTTGTTACTGCAACATATCGAACAAGACCGTTGTATGCCTCATCAAGTCTTGCCTCCATATCGTCAACCTCAGCCTGTGTAGCTCTTGCATCACTGATCATTGTCTGTGCCTCGGCAATAACAGCAGAAAGTGCATCCAATGATTCCTTGGTATAGGTATAGCCATCCTTAACATTCTGTACAAGCTCATAGTATGTACTGCTCTTTTCAATAAGAGGAGCAAAGTTGGTTGACACATTAATGATAATTATATCTTCAAATCCGCCGTCAACGGTTTTACCTGTTACCTTTGCAGTACCTTTATCAACAGGAATCAGGTTGCCGTTTGCATCAACCTTGACAACACTTTCATTATTGGAGCTCCATACAATATCCTTAAATTCAGGATCTCCTGAAATGGTATATTCAATCGGTGTCGGCTCTGCATCGGCAAGAAGATTTTTGCTGGTATCTGTAATATCAAAATCCGTGCAAACCCTGTCACTCAGTAAAACATAAATTGTTCTTGTTGTAACACGGTCATAATCGTCAACAATTGTTGCTGTAAGAATTGCCCATGCACCATTGTCGTGACCATTATCGGGAGTAACCTTTACTGAGCCTCCGCTGATTTCAACCTTTGCCTTATATGAATTGTCGGTAGTCCAGCTTATGGACTTAACCATTGCATCGGCAGGGTCTGAGGAAGCCGTAAGTGTTATCCAGTTATAATCATTATAGTTGGAATAATTTTTAGACAAATTAACGGATACGGCATCACTTGCTCCGACGGTACCGCTTGATACCTGTGAAGAACTGCCGACTAAAGGCTTTTTGGTTGTTGTATAATCAATCTTTACAGAATCTGCAAATACAAACGGATGCTGAGCCATAGCCTCATATGCATTATTGAGGTTTTCTGTCGCTCTGTCGATTTCCTCCTGTGTATAGCTTACATCATTCATGGCAATCTCTGCCGCTTCATAAGCATCTGTGAAATCCTTGCCGTATGCTAACGCATAATTCTTGTAATCAACATTTTTATAATCTTCAATTGCTTTCTTCAAAGCAGTTCTGTCACCATTTGTGGAAGCGATACACTCGGCAGATATACCTCCGTCATAGGATACTGCTCTTACAACGGTTGCACCTGTGCTTACAAATGTAACTACGCCGTCCTGATCAACGGTTGCAATTTCTTCATTATCAGACTCCCAGAAGTAATCCTGAATACTTGCAGCACCGATATGTGTCAATGATGTACCTGTCGGATATACGGTACAGCCCAACTTATAAGTTGTGCCCACTTCACCTGAAATGCTTTGCTTTGAAAGACCAAGGGAAGTTACAGGAACAAATGAGAAGGATACCCAAACCGTATCGGTAAATACATTGCCGAAATGGTCTTTAACATAGCAGGTTATCAGACCGTAACAGCTCTTGTTTGCTGTAGGTGAGCATTTTCCGTCATTCGTAACAGAAATATCTGTTGTTGATGATTCCCATTTAACAGATTCATAGGAAGCATTATTCGGATAAAGTCTTACATTCAAATCAAGAATTGCATTCTTATAGGTAAGACCCTCTTTCAGCAGACTTAAGTCATACTGATAGAATTCCTGTGTCTGCTCTCCGTCAAGATAAAGCTCAATATTCTGAATATAGTTATATTTCTGTAATGATTCGTATGCACCCTTAAGCTCGTCATACATCTTATTAACCTCAGCCTGTGAGCTGTCTGCAGCCTCAAGCATCTGCTGAGCCTTTGCCAATGTTTCGGTATAAACAGCCCAGCTATCGGGATAGAAGTTAACACTGTTGAGTGCCAAATCATTATACTGCTTAACAAGCAAATCAAGTGCTGTGTAGTTTGTAACAACATTCACGGCACATTCTGCTGTTTTTCCGCCGTCATATGTAGTTGCGGTAATAACGCATCTGCCGCCTTCAATAAAGGTAACCACACCATTCTGGTCAACTGATGCAATGGATGGGTTGCTTGAGCTCCAGTAAACAGCCGTATTGCTGGCACCGCCTACAACACCGACAGGCTTCGGAGTTACAGTTGCCTTCAGGGTTTCGGTTTCTCCGATTAAACCGCCTTCAATTGAAGTTTTATCAAGTGTTACACCTGTTGCAGGCGTTCTTGAAAATGCAACAAAAACGCTGTCACTGATGCTGTCGCCCATATAGTCTGTAACCGTGCAGGTAATAATGGCTGAGCAGGCTTCATTCTTAACGGGCTTGCAGATACCGTTTCTGTCAACCGATATATTCGGGTTTGATGATGTCCACTCGATTGAGCTGTACATCGCATTGCCGGGATTTATTTCATAATCAAAATCATAACTGTATCTTGTATAGTTTGAAGTGGAGCCGACCTCAACTGTAACATAGTCGCTTGCAAGCTGGGTTTCGCCCTTTCCGAGAATATCAACACCTAAAATACCAACAAATCCACCGAGCTTATAAAATACATTCAAAAGCTCCTCAGCATAAGTATTGCAGGCAGTCTGAGATGCCATTGGCTGGTCATATAAAACTGCATATGCCAAATCAAGCTTATGCATATATACTTTATATAAGGAAGCATTATCCTTGGTTCTTGTAACTACAGTCCTGTCACAAAGACTGACAATGTTCTTTAAATATTCCTTATCGGGGTAAACAGTTACCTCACAGGTATCCATAACACCGCCGTCTGCTGAAACACAGTAAAGCGTTGCCGTACCCACATCAACACCGTTAATAACAGCATCTCTGTTATCATTATTTTTAGGTGTTACGGTAAATACACTTTCATCGCTTGAATACCAGTTACATTTGTAGCATGCAGAATATGTACCGTCTGCACCTTTCTTGAAATCAATATCATGCATAACATCAACTGATTTTCCGTTAATAACCTCAAGCGTGCTGATTTTATTTTTATCTGCATCAACTATTTTATTGCCGTCTACACTGTTTTTTGAAACACAAACCGTTACAAGGTTTGACCTGATTCTTCCGTCTGCCGATACAGCATAAATATTAACGGTATCAGCAACCTCGTGACCGGCTTTTTGTTTAATGGTTGTCTGGTGTGTATCTGACGAAGGCTCTGATTCATAATATCCGTTATCAATTACCCAGGTCAAATTCTGGTTTGAAGCATTTTCAGGATAAACTGCCGCATTGAGAACAGCACCTAAGCCCAAATACTGCGTACCTGCATTTACAGATACATAGGTCTGTGCTTCTCCGTTGACATCAACCGTATTCTGTGTTTTTATGCTGCTTGCAATACCGACAGCCTTGGATGCATTAATTTCAATTTTTTCAACGGGTATACCATTTGTTATATCCATTGTTTTGATAAAGCTGTTAAATTCGGTAAAGGTTCCGTTTGACAGATAAACACCTGTCTGTGCTTTAAGAACAATAGTGGTAACACCGCCGTTATTAACAACATAATGACCCTTTGCGTCAATTGTGCCCCTGCCGTCTGTTGCAGGATTTTCCGCATCAGCCCATGCATAGGTTGTATTGCCCTCTTCGTCTTCACCCGTTACAACACCCCATGTAATATAAAGATTATCAGAGGTGGCTGTTCTCTTCGGGAAAACGGTGTAGGAATAATCGGTTTCCATACCCATTTCAAGATACTTTTCACCGCTTATCTCCACATCAGACAAGGGCTTGCCAAGCTTACCTACAACTTTAATTGTATAGGAGCGTTCAACATTATTGGCAGCCGAAACAGCATAAATCGTACAATCCTGACCTGCTGCACTGCCCAAAGCACCGTACTGACCTGCATCACGTCCGATGATAACACCGGTTTTAGGGTCAACACTTGCAATTGAAGGGTCTGATGAACGCCAAGTAATATCACTCATATCACCTGTGCTCGGCTGAACATCCGTAATGGAAAGCTGAATTTCAGTACCTTCCTGCACTTGTGTTGCACCGTCGATTTTAAAATCAGTAATCGGCTGTGCCTCAACAACGGTAAATGTGATTTTATCATTATATGCAAACTGGAGAACAAGGTTACCGATAAGCTTTGCAGCGGTAGCTGTCAGCTTAACAGGGTCTGTCGCTCCTCCGGCAATATCGGCAATTGCAAAACAGGCATCAAGAATTGCCGCAAGAACATTTCTGTTCATATCAATTCCGATATACTTAATGAGAATCTCTGCAACCTTGTCACTGTCAATCATTTCGCCGTTGATTTCGTAGAATTTGTTGATAAATGCAAGTATGTTCTGAATTACCTGCTCGGTATCGGGTGATACCATAATAGTAACCGTACCGGGATTTTTAAAGGTAACCAGACCGCTGTCATCAACAGTAGCTACAACCTTGCCCTGATCAAAAACAGAGGTGCTCTTAACGGAATAAATACAGCCGTATTCAAGTCTTACAGGTGTAGTTATAGCATAAAGCTGACAGGTTGAACCTACAGCAACAGTTGTATTAATCTGTGACTTATTTGTAATATGTGTACCATTGGGAAGGAAATTTGCATACCATTCATTACATCTTGTAACGCAGATACGAACATAGTCATCAGCTAAAAGAGTACCATCAGCAGCAAATAACTGAACATGGATATTTGAATTGATGTTATCAAGATAGTAACGAAGTGAATCAATAAGCTCGCCCTTATAAGACTCAACCCATTTTGAAATAGGTGAATCAGAGCCAAAGGCTGCCTCAACAATGGCAATAATCGCATCGGTATCCATTGTGTCAACATTAACCTTATCGTTAAACAGCACCTTCTCAAGTGCCTGCGCAATAAGACTACCTACCAAAGGAATTGTCTTAACCTCATTATCAATCCATGTGTGGATTACTGCACCTTTTGATGAGTCAAAGGCCTTAACAACACCCTCCTGTGTTACATCAACAAGAGTCGGCGTCTCACTATACCATTTAATATAGCCGTTATCAGGCATAACTGTATCAATCAGCTTATATGTAAGCTGAAGCTCATCACCCTCAACCATATACTCAATATAAGTGACCTCTTCGCCCGCCTCATTAAGCATTGTTGAAGGAACAATTGTGTCAGTTTCTTTGTAGAACAGCTCAATGGTGTGATAACCCTCTACGCCGTCACCTGCAAATGCCGACACCGCAGGAATTAACCCTGTGAAAGCCATCAGCACTGCCAGAAAGATACTGAGCAATCGCTTTGTAAGTCGTTGTTTTTTCATAACTCTTTCTCCTTATCAACGGTTTAATATACAAAATGTAAAACAAAAGTATACAATTATACTATTATTTTAATTATAAAACATTTTATAATCTATTTCAACAAAGGTAACACAAAAAATATTAACAAACTTTCCTTAATTCGTTTGTCTATTATTACCAAACAAATTAAAAATAATGGACACTTATTTCAGATTTCTCTATCATCTCAATTTACAACCGATAAAAAACGTATTATTGACTTGACAATAAAATTTGTTTGTCATATAATAATTATATCGCACTGCGATATATCGCAGTTAATAACGAGGCTTACTTATGAACAGTCATATTAGAAAAGTATATATTCCGATGACAGAAACAAGTTTCTATATTCTGTTATGTCTTCGAGAAGAGGCACACGGCTACAACATCGTACAGAAGATTGAAAGTTTAACCCAAGGTGAAATAAAAATAGGACCGGGAACCTTGTACGGCAGTCTGTCAAAAATGGAAAAAGACGGATTAATTAAATTTATCCGTGAAGAAAATAAAAGAAAAATTTATCATATTACAGATTTGGGCAAACAGGTTTTAGAACTTGAAATCAACCGCATTGAGCGTTTGCACAGAACTATGAAGGAGGTGCTTTAAAATGAAAAGCACAAAAACACAACTGAAGTTTTTTACCCTTCCCGATTGGGAAAGGGAAGAGAATTACCTTAGCCGCATGCATAAAAACGGCTGGAGATTCACATATATGAATTTTTTAATCTATCATTTTGAAAAATGTGAGCCGGAGGATGTGGTTTATCAGCTTGATTTCAATCCCGAAGGCAGCAAAAATAAAGAGGAATATGTTCGTATGTTCAATGACTGCGGCTGGGAATACCTTCAGGACTTTGCAGGATACAGCTATTTCAGAAAACCGCGTGCAGAAATGAACGGCGATGAAAAAATTTTCTGCGACGACGAATCACGGCTTGAAATGATGAAAAGAGTATTTCAGCGAAGGATGATTCCGCTGATTATACTGTTTCTCTGTGTAATCCTTCCTAATGTTTCACGTCACCAGATTGACCCTGTAATAAAATACACCTACATTGTTTTGCTTGTAATCTATCTTGCATTTTTCCTGTATTTTGCATACAGGTACATAAAATTCAGAAATTCAATATCAAAAAAATAGTTTGTTATAATGCAAAAAACAGCAGGTCGGATAACCTGCTGTTTTTCATTATATATCACTGTTTTCACGATAGCTTTTTGTGACATTTTTCAGGCTGCAGAGCATTGATTTTGTGCCGTCGTCCTGGTCAACAATTTTACGATTATCCTCCACAACAACAAATTTCCCGCCCTTCACTCGGAGTGAATAACGGATTTTCACTATGCCGTTTTCCTCAATCTGCTTTCTTATATTCGCCTCAACGTATCTTACCTCACGTTCTATCATAAAGTCGGCAAGATTACCGCCGTGCTCATCAAACAGAAAGCTTCTTGAATAGCCCATAAATTTCATAAAATCTTCACTGACAATGTTTAAAATCAACGGCTCCTCCGTAGAGGTTGAAAAAACGGGAGTAGGTACATTTTTAAACATTTTAATCAGCCGTTCATTAAGCAGATCAGCCTTTTCCTCTGCCTCCTTGACACTGGTTATATCTGTAAACATTGCATGAAATACAGGACTTTTATCCTTATCATAACTCTGAATTGCGGCATTGAATTTACACCATCTGTACTCATCCTTATGTACGATTGTACGAAATTCAATATCAATCGCCTCATTGGTTGCCATTGCTTTGCCGATAGCCTGAAAAACAAGGCTTTTATCCTCAGGATGAATTAATTCATCCAGTCTGTGAAGCTGGTTTTTGCAGGCATTCTTTGTTGTACCGAAAAGCTTGCAGCCGCCCTCATTCAGATAAATCGGCTCAATATGCATATCACTCGTTACTTTAAAGAGGCACACGCCGCCTGTGACCATATCAATCAGATGGTCCATTTCCTCTGCCTGCTGCTTAAGCTGTTCCTGCTTAAGCTGTGATTTTGACACGTCAACAAGTGTGAGCCTGCAGAGTGTGGAATTATCCCAGTTCTGACCTGTGCAGTATATAAATACACTTTCACCGCTTTTATCCAAAAACTCAGCCTCAAAATACACATAGGGAGAATTTTTTTTGCAAAGAATTTTCATTATTTTTTCACGGTAAACAGGCTTGATAAAATCATGAAGAAACAGCTTGCCCTGTTTGATTTTTGACGGGTGAACACCTGTGAATTTTCTGAAATGGCTGTCCGAATCAACGACCTTTAAATTATCAGCCTTGTCAACCACAAGATTCATAAATTCAACCTCGTATGCCCCGTCGTCGATGGCAATTATATTTTCATCCATGGCTTCACCCCTTTCCGTAAAATAATATGTTCATCCAACCATTAAGTATATCATAAAAAATGAAAAGATTGAATAGTTTGTGTAAATTTTCTGTGAAATATTTATCAATCTTCCCCGAGTAAAACAGCACCTATAAAATAAAATAAAAAAATATCAAATTTTGTATAGGCATTTTAAATATTTTGTGTTATTATATATGCGATTAAAATTTACCAAGGAGAAATCAAATGGCAATGGTTTATCGTGTATTTGTTGAAAAGAAAAAAGGTAATGACATTGAAGCCGGTCAGACACTGGCTGATTTGAAAAACAATGTGGGTATCACTGCATTGGAGGATTTAAGAATCATTAACCGCTATGACGCACAGGGATTAAGTGAGGAGGAGTTTGACACTGCTGTTAAAACAATCCTTTCCGAGCCGAACCTTGACAATGTTTACAGCGAGCTTTCCATCCCCGAGGGCTGGAGATATTTTGCAACCGAGTATCTGCCCGGTCAGTATGACCAGCGTGCCGACTCTGCTGCGCAGTGTATTCAGCTTTTAACCGCAGGTGAAAGACCCGACGTATTATCTGCTAAGGTAATTGCTGTTAAGGGTGACATCACTGATGAGGAATTTGAAAAAATTAAAGCATATATTATCAACCCTGTTGAATCCCGTGTTGCATCAATGGACAAGCCTGAGTCACTCGACTTAAAGAGTGATGTACCTGCTGACATTGTTCGCATTAACGGATTTATTGAAAAAAGTGACGATGAAATTGCGGAGTATCACAAGTCAATGGGCTTTGCAATGAGTATTGCCGACCTTTGCTGGGTAAGAGATTACTTTAAGAATGACGAAAACAGGGACCCAAGCTTAACAGAGCTTAAGGTTATTGACACCTACTGGTCAGACCACTGCCGTCACACCACCTTTGCAACAGAGCTTGATGAAATCAAAATAAATGAAAGCAAATATAATAAGGCGATTGAAGATGCCCTGAATGAATATTTTGACGTTCGCAAAGAGGTTTACGGCGACAGAGATAAGATTGTCTGCTTAATGGATATGGCTTGTATCGGCACAAAGGCACTCAAGAAAAGAGGTCTTGTTGACAATCTTGACGAAAGCGAAGAAATCAACGCATGCTCAATCGAAGTGCCCGTAGTTATTGACGGCAAAACAGAGCAGTGGCTCGTTCAGTTCAAGAACGAAACACACAACCACCCGACAGAAATCGAGCCTTTCGGCGGTGCTGCTACCTGCCTTGGCGGTGCAATCCGTGACCCACTGTCAGGCAGAGCCTATGTTTATCAGGCTATGCGTGTTACAGGCTCAGGCGACCCGACAACTCCCTTTGAGGAAACACTCGACGCTAAGCTGCCCCAGAGCAAAATCACCACAGGTGCAGCAGCAGGCTATTCAAGCTACGGCAACCAGATTGGTCTTGCAACAGGTCAGGTAACAGAGCTTTATGACGCAGGCTATGTTGCAAAGAGAATGGAAATCGGTGCAGTTATCGGTGCATCACCAAAGCACAATGTTATTCGTGAATGCCCACAGAAGGATGATGTTATCGTTCTTCTCGGTGGAAGAACAGGACGTGACGGCTGCGGCGGTGCAACAGGCTCATCAAAGGCACACAACAGCTCATCCATCGAAACCTGCGGTGCAGAGGTGCAGAAGGGTAATCCGCCTACCGAGCGTAAAATCCAGCGTTTGTTCAGAAAAACAGAGGTTGCAAGAATGATTAAGCGCTGCAACGACTTTGGTGCAGGCGGTGTATCCGTTGCTATCGGTGAGCTTGCTGACGGTCTGAAGATTGACCTTGACAAGGTACCGAAGAAATATGACGGTCTTGACGGCACAGAGCTTGCTATCAGTGAGTCACAGGAGCGTATGGCTGTTGTGCTTGACAAAAACGATGTTGACAAGTTCATTGCACTTTCAAACGAAGAGAACTTGGAGGCAACACCTGTTGCAGTTGTAACAGATGAAAACAGACTTGAAATGACATGGAGAGGTGACAAAATCGTTGACCTCAGCCGTGATTTCTTAAATACAAACGGTGTAACCCAGCATGCCAAGGCTGAAATCACTGCCGTTGATGACAGTATGGATTACACAAAGCAGATTCCTGCAGAGCTTGCAGACCTTGACAATGCCGAGGCATTAAAGGCAAACCTTGCAAGACTCGAGGTTTGTTCACAAAAGGGACTTGTTGAACGCTTTGACTCATCCATCGGTGCGTCAACCGTATTAATGCCTTATGCAGGCAAATATCAGCTTACGCCCGAAGAGGCAATGGTTGCAAAAATTCCGCTCCTTGAGGGTGAAACAGATACAGCAACCGTTATGGCATACGGCTTTATTCCAAAGCTTTCACGCTGGTCACCATTCCATTCAGCAGCATTTGCTGTCAGCGAATCACTGGCAAAGCTGGCTGCAGTAGGCTGTGACCCATCCAAAGCAAGACTTACATTCCAGGAATATTTTGAAAGATTGAACGATGCCCCCACACGCTGGGGCAAGCCGACTGCCGCACTCCTCGGTGCATTAAAGGCACAGCTTGGCTACAAGTGCCCGTCAATCGGCGGTAAGGACTCTATGAGCGGCAGCTTTAACGAGCTTGACGTTCCGCCTACTCTTGTATCCTTTGCAGTCGGTATGAGCGAGGCATCCAAAACAGTATCCGCACAGTTCAAGAGAACAGGCTCAGCAGTTAAGCTTTTACCTTTGCCTGTTGATGAAAACAGCGGTCTGCCTGATTTTGAAAAGGCAATGGCACTTATGGTAAGTGTTTATGAGGGTATCCGCAGCGGCAAAATCCTTGCTGCATCTGTTGTTAAAGAGGGCGGTGCTGCTGCCTGTGTCTGCAAAATGGCATTCGGTAACAAGCAGGGCTTTACCTTTGCACAGGGACTTGATAAGGAAACCTTATTCGCTGCCAAGGAAGCAAGCTTTGTTGTTGAGCTGGCAGACGCTGATGCTTTTGACGGCATCCTTTTAGGTACAACAAACGAAAACGGCGTATTCATTATTGACGGCACAGTTCAGACTGTTGATGAGTTGATTGACGCTTGGACAGGCAAGCTTGAAAAGGTATTTGCTACCGATTCAGGTAAAAAGGCAAATATGCCGTTTGATGTTCCGCTTTACAAGGAGCGTTCCATCTTTGTTGCGAAAAACAAGGTTGCAAGACCTAAGGTATTTATCCCTGCATTCCCTGGCACAAACTGTGAGGTTGACACTGCAAGAGCCTTTGAAAAGGCAGGTGCAGAGGCATCCATCCTTGTTGTCAACAACCTTTCATCAGCAGCAATCAATGAAACCATTGACAAAATGGTTAGGGAAATTGAATCATCACAGATTATTATGTTACCCGGCGGCTTCAGCGGCGGTGACGAGCCTGAGGGATCAGGTAAATTCATTGCTACAACCTTCAGGAATCCAAAGGTTAAGGAAGCAGTTACAAAGCTTCTCAACTGCCGTGACGGTTTAATGCTTGGTATCTGCAACGGTTTCCAGGCGCTCATAAAATTAGGCTTAGTACCATATGGTGAAATAAGAGAAATTAAGGATACTGACCCGACATTGACCTTTAACACCATTGGCAGACATATTTCACAGATGGCATACACAAGAATCAGCAGTGTTAAATCACCATGGTTCAGCGGTGTGAATGCAGGCGATGTTTTCGCAGTACCAATCAGCCACGGTGAAGGCAGATTTGTTGCAAACGATGATGTTATGAAAAAGCTCATTGAAAATGGTCAGGTTGCTACACAGTATGTTAGCCTTGACGGCACACCTGTTGATGATATGCCGTTTAACCCGAACGGCTCTGTATGTGCAGTTGAGGGTATTACCTCACCTGATGGCAGAGTTCTCGGCAAAATGGGTCACAGTGAACGTAAGGGCACTGATCTTTATGCAAACGTTCCGTTTGAAAAGGATATGAAAATATTTGAGAGCGGTGTGAATTACTTTAAGTAATTTTATAACCAGATTCGTTTACTTTCAAACAGAAAGCATAAATCCATTATGGAGATAATAGCATGAAAGCAGAAAAACAACGACTAGACTATTTAGATATAGCAAAATGTATTGGAATAATATTAGTAATCTGGCGCCATAGTATAAATAATTCGATGGATCAACTGCCGTTTTTAACGTCAATGATTAAATCATTTTTTATGCCATTGTTCTTTTTCCTTTCAGGATATTTATATAAACTTAAACCAACAAAAGATTATTTATATAGTAAGGCAAAAACTTTATTAGTTCCATTAATACTCGTCTATCTGTATAATTTTTATACAAACTTATTGATGAGCGGTTTACAAATAAATTACAATTATGTAAGATCCGGCGGATATTGGTTTATAGAATCATTACTATATGTTTCAATTCTTTATCATTTTTTTAATGTCTTTTTGATAAAAACAAAATTTGTTAAAAATGAAATTGTTGATTATGTAATGTTTGGCTGTTCTATTGTAATTTCAGCAGTTGCACTGTTATATTGTTATTTGTATGGCGGAGCACCTTCAATAAACAGTGCTGCAGTAGCATGCGGTTTTTTCTCGTTTGGACATATCTATAGAAAAACCGAATTGAAAATCAAGGAAAAAGTCAGCATTAACAGACTTATGTATTTGATTATAGGAATTGTCCTTTTGGTTGCAACATTTTTTATTTCTCAAGAAATTGAAGACATTAGTATGGCATTTAATAAGTGTACAAATCCTATCGCTTTTGTTATTTGTGCTATTTTAGGCTCAATAGGAACTTTATATATTTCAAAAGCAATAAATCATTCAAAAATTTTATGTTTCTTTGGAAAGAATACATTGGTTATGCTTTTGACAAATATGGGAATTATTAATATATTCAGAAGATTTGTTGAATATTTCAGCGAAAATGTTTATAACCTGAACGAACTATTGAAAGTTGTTATTATTTTTGCAGCAACTCTGTTGACAGAAGTACTGGTAATATTATTTTTCAATAAGGTATTCCCGATATTTACGGGCAAACCTAAATATGAAAATAAATAAAGATAGCTGCATTAAGTGATGCCTCACGATAAACAAAGGCAAAATATTTACAAAGGCTTTATTGTAGATATAACAAGTTAAAAAGCAACAAACTAAATTATTGAAAGGATTCTATTTTTATATGAAATACGTAGTTGTTTTATATGACGGTATGGCTGACTATCCCGTTCCTGCACTTGACGGCAAAACACCTATGATGTGTGCAAAAAAGCCGAATATGGATATGCTTGCATCAAAGGCTGAGGTCGGCTTAATCAGAACCGTTGCTGAGGGCTTGAAACCCGGCAGTGACGTTGCCAATATGAGTGTTATGGGCTTTGACCCTATGAAATATTACACAGGCAGAAGCCCGCTGGAGGCTGCATCTATCGGCATTGATATGAAGTCAACAGATGTTTCACTGAGAACAAACCTTGTTACCCTCAGCGAGGACGATTTGCCATATGAAGAAAAAACAATCGAGGACTACTGTGCAGACGATATTTCAACAGAAGAGGCTGAAATTTTAATCAAGTATATTGATGAAAAGCTCGGCACAGAGGAATTTAAATTCTACCCGGGTGTTTCTTACCGCCACTGCCTGATTTGGGACAACGGCACAACTGACCTTGGTAAAATGACACCCCCTCACGATATTACAGGCAAGGTGATTACCGAACACCTTTCAACCAGCGAGAATGCAAAGCCGCTGATTGAAATGATGAAAAAAAGCTATGAGCTTTTAAAGGATCACCCTGTTAACATTGCGAGAAAAGAGGCAGGCAAGCGCCCTGCTAACTCAATCTGGCTCTGGGGTGAGGGCAAGCGCCCTGCACTTTCACCCTTTGAGGAAATCTATGGCATCAAGGGTGCAGTTGTATCTGCAGTTGATCTTATCAAGGGTATCGGCGGCTGTGCAAAAATGGAGGTTGCCGAGGTTGACGGTGCAACAGGCTATATTGACACCAACTTTGAGGGCAAGGCTGAGGCAGGCATTGAGCTGCTTGACAGAAATGATTTGGTTTATATCCATTTTGAAGCACCTGACGAATGCGGTCACAGAAATGAGCCTGAAAACAAGGTAAGAGCAATTGAAATGATTGACGAGCGTGTTTTACCGATTTTATTTAAAGGTCTTGAAAAATTTGATGATTACAAAATTATGATTTTACCCGACCATCCGACACCGATTGTTACACGCACACACGCAAGTGACCCTGTACCATATCTTATTTATCATAAGAATAATGAAATCAAAGGTGTCGACACTATTAATGAGGAGACTGCCAAGGAAACAGGCAATTTCATCGAGCACGGTCCAAGTGTAATGAAGCATTTTCTTGAGGACTGACAGGAGGAAAAAACAATGAAAATTAATTCAATCTGTGTTCAGGGCGGCTATGAGCCTGCAAACGGCGAGCCGAGAGTAATACCGATTGTGCAGAGCACAACCTATAAATATGACAGCAGTGAGGAAATGGGCGATCTTTTTGACTTAAAGAAAAGCGGATATTTCTATTCACGTCTGCAAAACCCGACCTGCGATTATGCGGCAAAGAAAATCGCAATGCTTGAGGGCGGTGTGGCAGGTATGCTCACCTCATCAGGTCAGGCAGCTAATTTCTACGCTGTATTCAACATTGCAGAGGCAGGCGACCACATTGTGTCATCCTCTGCTATTTACGGCGGCACATTTAATCTTTTCAATGTAACCATGAGAAAGCTCGGCATTGATTTCACCTTCGTTTCACCACAGGCAACCGAGGAAGAAATTCAGGCAGCCTTCAAGCCAAACACCAAGGCGGTTTTCGGCGAAACCATTTCAAATCCGAGCATTGATATTCTTGACATTGAGCGTTTTGCAAAGGTTGCACACGCAAATGGTGTTCCGCTTATTATCGACAACACCTTTGCAACCCCTATCAACTGCCGTCCCTTTGAATTCGGCTGCGATATTGTTACACACTCCACAACCAAGTATATGGAGGGTCACGCATCAACAATCGGCGGTGCAATCGTTGACAGCGGTAATTTTGACTGGACTCAGAATGACAAATTCAAGGGTCTGACCACTCCTGACGAAAGCTATCACGGCATTACCTATACCGAAACCTTCGGAAAGGGTGCATATATCACCAAAGCAACCGTTCAGCTTATGCGTGATTTAGGCTCAATACAGGCGCCGCAGAATGCTTTTCTGCTTAACGTAGGACTTGAAACCCTGCACCTGAGAGTTGAAAGACATTGTGAAAATGCAAAAAAGGTTGCTGAATATCTTAAAAACAATGACAAAATCAACTGGGTAAAATGTGCAATGCTTGAGGATGACTCACAGTATGCACTTGCTCAGAAATATATGCCAAAGGGCACCTGCGGTGTTGTATCCTTCGGTATTAAGGGCGGCAGAGAAGCCGCAACCGTGTTTATGGATTCATTAAAAATGGCAGCAATTGTTACACACGTTGCAGATGCACGCACCTGCTGTCTGCACCCTGCATCAACCACACACCGTCAGCTTACCGACGAACAGCTTGAGGAATGCGGTGTAAGCCCTGACCTTGTTCGCTTCAGCGTTGGTATTGAGGATGCGGACGACATTATTGCCGATATTCAGCAGGCACTGGATAAAATATGAGTGAAATCCATCACCACAATCACACACACAGCCATAAACACACTAAGGATGTAACCAATCGTCTCGCTAAAGCAATCGGTCATCTGCAGAAGGTTAAGCAGATGGTGGAAGACGGCGAGGACTGCAGCGATGTTTTGATTCAGCTTGCAGCGGTGAAATCAGCCCTTAACAACACAGGCAAGGTCATTTTGAAGGATCACCTTGACCACTGCATTGTTCACGCGGTTGAAGAGGGCAACACCGAAATGCTTGAGGAATTCAATGCAGCAATCGACAAGTTTATAAAATGAACAAAACCGATCCGGATTTCATATCCGGACCGGTTTCTTTATTTAACATATTCGCTTTCCCTGCGGGGGCGTGAAAATTCCTCTCTTTTATTGAAAAACACGGTATTTGCAGGAATATCGTGCAGGACTATACTGCCGGCACCTATTACACTGTTTTCGCCAATATCAATCCCGCCTGCAATAATCGAATAGGGCTGAAGCACAACATTATCGTGAACAACAGGGCAGTCACCGTTGCCAAAGCCGTTTACTCCGAATGTTACATGATGCTGTATTGTGACATTATCGCCTATCACCGTGTTGGGATGAATGACAACGCCCAAACCGTCGTGGGGAAATCTTATATTTTTCCCTATGGTTGCTTTTCTCGGAATATCGCAGCCATAAAGAATTTTCATAATACGGGAAACACCCGGGATTTTCCGTGAAAGTCTATATATAATCTTAAAAAACATAACATACCTCCCCGCTTTTTATCAGTATAACCTATAACGATAAATCCGTCAAGAGAGGTGCTTTCATCGGTTATTTTGCTTCGGGAATCAGGCTCATTCACAACCCTGCTGCAAATGCATTAAATAAAAGCGAGCAGTATAAAACTGTTCGCTTTTATTTTTGAGAGCCGCTTACATTAAGGATGCTACTGTATCAACAAAGCCTACAACCTTGTCTGCTGTTTTTTTCATTGTTTTTTTAACAGACGTATTTTCTGTTTTTGCTGCACCCATAATTGCTACTGCAGAGCATACTGCAAATGTTGCACCAAGTGCTCTCATTGTGTTTGCTGTCTTTTTTTTCATAACAAATTCTCCTCCCGCACTTAACGTGCAATATTATTGTCTGCATTTTAAGCACGGATAAAATAAAGAAAATCTGTTATTAAAAAATAATATTACCAAAAAAATTATTTGCAGAATTTATGATTGCCGATAACCTTAACAACAGGTCTTGAATGCATAAAGGCATCGTTTGTCTTGCTGGCATTAAAATAATAAATTGCACCGCCTGAAGGGTCCCAGCCGTTTATAGCATCAACTGCCGCACGCTTTGCGGAGTCTGCAACCTCTGCATACCAGTTTGAGTCGTTTACACAGGAAAATGCACCCTTCTGATAAATAACACCGCTTAAGGAGTCGGGAAAGCTAGGATGCTTTACCCTGTTGAGGATTACCGCACCTACGGCAACCTGTCCCTCATAGGATTCACCGCGAGCCTCGGCACTGATAACCTTTGCAAGTAGCTGAACATCTGAGCTTGAATAGCTTGTATTGTTGCCGGAGCTGCTGCCGCCCAGTCCGAGATAAAGCAAGGTCTGTGAACCGCATATTCCGTCAGCCGTGATTCCGCAGTTACGCTGAAAGGAGGTTACTGCCTTCTTTGTTTCCGTACCGTAAATGCCGTCAATAGAGCCTTTGTAATAGCCGAGGGAATTGAGCTTCCGTTGAATGGACTTAACCTCATCACCGCTTGAGCCGAGCTTTGATAAAGTGTAGCTGCTTTCCTGCCTGTCGTGATAAACCTTATAGCCTATACCGAATACTGTCCCTGCCGCAAGAATAACTGCCAGTGCTGTAAGCACCGCCGTGAAATTCTTAAAAGCCTTATAAACTGTCATATCTTTCCACCTCAAAAAATTAAATTCATTAAAAATGAAAGAGCGAAGCCTGCTCCTGTGAATAGCACTGAGCCAACGGCAATCCTAAAAATTTTCTTTTTCGGAACTTTGATTCTTGGGGGCTTTTGCGTTATTGTTGCCAACGCCTCTGCCTCCTTCTGCAGCTTTTTTCTGTCTGCCGATTTGTATTCGGGCTTAACAAAAAAAATTATTTTTTCAAAATATGGATTTTCCGTATTTGTCACTTCCAATATCTGCTTATTTACACCCTTAATCATTTTTGATTTCCTTTCAAATTTTTATACAATTAGTGTAGGAAAAAGTGGCTTAAAATATACCTAAAATTATTTGTCGCTTTTTGTGAATTTTTTCAAAAAATAATCCTTGACAAGATTTTTATTAACCAAATGTATATAAACCGTGATAAAAAATCGCTGTGGAAAACTCTGTGGAAAATGTTAAAAAGTGCGTCAAACACCGCTATATTGCGTGAAAATCGCTGTTGAAAACTAAATTTTTTAAAAAAACACTTGACTTTTCAATAATTTACACATAGTTTTCAACAATTTCAAATGTAACCCTTTTGACATAACTTTTTGTGTAAATTGCTATTTTTTACTTTCACTCTTGACAAAAAAATGTTATACTCTCAGTAGGCGAAAAGAGGATTAATTTATGAATATAAAATACGACAGCAATGACATCATTCTTGAAAATGTCAAATGTCTTGATCTGGATTTAACACTTGACTGCGGTCAGGCATTCCGCTGGGTAAAAAATAAGGATAATAGTTGGAGCGGTGTTGTTAAGGGTGTATACCTTAATATTTCAAAAAACGGCGACACAGTCATTCTCAGAAATACCACAAAGGAAAGCTATGAGAATATCTGGAAAGATTATTTTGACTTTGAAAAGGATTATACTGCAATCTGCAACACACTGAAACAGGACAAGCTGATTGCTCCCACAGTTGACGAATATTACGGCATAAGAATTTTAAATCAGGATAGCTGGGAGGTGCTTTGCTCCTTTGTAATCAGCCAGCAGAATAATATCAAAAGGATAAAAGGAATTATTGACCGCTTATGCAGAACATACGGTGATGAAATCTGCGACGGCTATTTTTCCTTCCCCTCTGCGGAAAAGCTCAGCACATTAACTGTTGAGGACTTTGAGGCACTGGGCACAGGATACAGGGCAAAATACCTTGAAAAGCTTTCAAAAGCTGTGGCAGGCGGTGCAATAGATTTTGAAAAAATAAAAGCCCTTCCCCTTGACGATGCAAGAAAAGAGCTTTTAAAAATTTATGGAGTAGGTATCAAGGTTGCAAACTGTGCACTGCTGTTCGGCTTCGGCTTTTATGACGCATTCCCCGTTGATGTGTGGATGAAACGAGTTATGGCGTATTATCCCGACGGACTGCCCCAATGCTTTGACGGAATCGGCGGAATTGCACAGCAGTATCTGTTCCACTGGGCAAGGAATAATCTGTAATACATAGTATAAGAGGAAAAGAAATGCAAAAATTATTTATTGATTTTGAGCCGAAGGGCAAAGTAATTTTAAACGAAGAGCAATCCCGCCATATTTCAAAATCACTCAGAATGAAGGTTGGGGATATGCTGACGCTGTCCTGCGGCAATGGCAAAGACTACGGCTGTATCATTGACACAATCGACAGCAACAGTGTCACCCTCTCCGTCTGCTATGAGCAGGCAAATAACTGCGAGCCGACTGTTAAAGCAAAGCTGTATCAGGGCGTGCCGAAGGGTGACAAGCTTGAGGATATTATTCAAAAATGCACCGAGCTTGGCATAACTGAAATTCAGCCTGTTCTGACACACAGGAGTGTCAGCCGCCCCGACAGCAAATCGGCTAAAAAGAAGCAGGCACGCTATCAGAAAATTGCGCTTGAGGCTGCTCAGCAAAGCGGCAGGGGCATTATCCCCACAATCGGTGAAATGACCGATTTGAAAACAGCAGTATCCAAGGATAACAGCCGGCTTAAAATTTTGTTTTATGAGGGCGGCGGCTCACCGCTGAAAGAAATTATCAATAAAAATACGCAAACGGTTTCAATCTACATCGGACCCGAGGGCGGCTTTGAGGAAAGCGAGGTTGCACTGATAAAGGAAAACGGCGGCACCGTTGCCACATTGGGCAAAAGAATACTGCGTACCCAGACCGCACCTGTTGCCGCACTTACTGCCATAATGCTTTTAACAGATAATATGGAATAATAATTTTGACCAATATAGCGGACAATATTCTAAATTTAAATATGATATAATTACCGCACTAAGCAATAAGGCGGTGAAAAAATGAAAAAATTTGAAATACCCTCAACAACGGTAAAACAAATAAGATTTCCTGATACAGTTGTTAAGGATATCAATGAAGCGATTAAAGGAACAAACTGCAATTTTTCAGCATTCGTTATTGAGGCTGTAAAAGTCGCAATAGGCAACATTAATTCTCATTAAAAAAACCGTACAGTAAGTTTTTTCTTACTGTACGGTTTTTGTTTTAAATATAAACTGTATTAGAATTTGCACTTATTGTCTGTGTTGAAAGCAGATTTTTCTTTGCATAGAACTTACAGGTTGCTCTGTACTGATAACCGCTTGTTACAGGTACGGTCTTAGCATAATCATTTGAGCTTCTGTCAGCATAAACCTCTTTATATGAAAAATAATCTGCCCAGCTGTCTAAACTGCTTTTTCTTCTCTGAATCATAATCTCTTTAAAGCCGCATTTTACAACTTCTGTTTTACATACAATTTTTGCACCGATTTTAAGATTCGTTCCGCTTCCCTCTACAGCAATATAATATGATATTATTAAACCGCTGATTCTTGCCATATCCTCATTCTGCGCCTCAACGGTTTCAGGTGCATACGCATCATTCGCCATAGCACTGATGTTAGCCGGCAAAAGCATCAATACGGCAAATATAACACATACCGCTTTTTTAAAAAAACTTTTCATTAATTATTCTCCTCACAATGTTTCAGCAATATTGTAGGCAGTAGAATAATCACAAGTTAATGCTATATTATATTCATTATTTTCTATAACATAATAAATGTATGATGTTTCGTCATCACCAAACACTAAAATGTCAATACCAGATTTATTGATTTGTTCTATATTTTCAAAATCACCATCTGTATAATTTTTTCCTATTAAGAAATCATAATCATTTGTATAATTTTTAATAGTTATAGAGCCATCAATATTTTTATTATTAAATTCTACATAATATACTTTGCAATCAAGATTTCCTTTATTCAGCTGATAATTATCATATGAATATTCACTTTTTAACAGCTCACTCGGAATAACTGCATTGATATCTTCATTTTCGAGTTGAGACAAAACATCTACACTGTTTTGAGAGGAAACCATATTAACATTAAAATGATCGCCTGTATAATGAACAACGCCTTCACCTGTATTTAAGTTAAGATGCTTTGCACAGACAGGAAGAGAAATTCCAAGTATTAATACAATAACAGCCGCTACTAAAAGTATCTTGCCCGGTCTTAATCTTTTTCTTGTATTGATTCGTTCTATTTCCTCATCATCAAATTTTCCGTCAAGCGCATCCAAACAAAGGTCAACCAAATCCGTATCCATTTCAGACGGATCCTTGGCGAGTTCCTCATCAATCATTTCCCAAAGCTCTTTTTCGGTAAAGATCATTGAGTCTTCCTCTAATATTGCCATAAACGTTTCTTTTTTCATAATTCTATTGCCTCATACGTATAGTTACGGTTTTATTAAAAAGTAACACAAAAAATCTAAAAAAGTTTAATTGTTTACAAACTGTTAATATAATCTTCCATTTTCCTGTGAGCCTTGCTTTTAATATTGCGTTTCAGCCTGTAATTTCTTTGCTTTACTGCATTTTCAGTGGTATCCAGCTTTTTAGCAATCTTTTTATGCTTTTTCTTTTTTCTGTAAATTAAATCAAGCAAATTATTTTCATCGGGAGAAAGTTCGCCCTCTATCTCCTTTTTCATCTCCATAATCTTTTCTTCGCTGACCCTTGGCTCAAGAATATCAATTTCATAAGACAGACGGTGACAATAATTTTTGTCATTCAGACTTACATATCTTTTTCGTCTTTGGATGATTTCTTTATACTTTTTATTAATCAGATTTCTGGTAACGCTGTAAAGCCAGGACTTAGGATTACCTTTTATCTTATCGTCATAAACAGCATTATGCAGCGCCAGATAAATTTCCGACGTAACATCTTCTGCATCCTGGGGATAATTAGAGAGTTTCATATGACACAGCCTGCTTATACCTGGTCCAAATTCGTCCCACAATTCCATTACTTGTTTATTAACTTTTTCGGAATCAACATTTTTATCCATAGCTAATCCCCAATCATTAGTTTTACCATATTATTTTAATATAGCTTTGTGATTTATTCAACATTTTTTGACAAAATAATGACAAATTTTGGTAAAAAAACTTATGATGCGCACTTCATAATGCATTTTTCAGCAAAAGAACAGCCGATATAACAAAATAACACAGCCGCAAAAGCAACTGTCTTTTCATTTGGTGACCCGGACGGGAATTTCTTCTCAGCTATCAAAAGCTCCACCGGAGCTTTTTCCTGCAAATTTCGCTTCGTTCCAATTTGCAGAGTTCGTTTCAATTCCCATCCGCCCAAATGATTGTAAAAAAAGACAGTCGCAAAAGCAACTGTCTTTTCATTTGGTGACCCGGACGGGAATTGAACCCGTGTTACCGCCGTGAAAGGGCGGTGTCTT
>DKYL01000008.1:55555-69005 GCA_002493325.1 Ruminococcaceae bacterium UBA7101 | reverse complement strand
AAAATAATAAGCTCTCTTATATTATAACAGTAGTAAAACAAAAGTCAACTAAAAGTATACTTGTCAATCTAAAATAAACATAGCAAGAGTATACTGAACACAGGAGAGGTTGTTATGATATATTTTGGAACACGGCTTAAAGAATTACGAAAAGAAAAGAAGTTAACACAGCAGGAGCTTGCTGATAAAGTAGACCTTGTGAAAGGCTCTATTTCAGCTTATGAAAAGAGCTTAAAATATCCATCTGTTGAAGTCCTTATTAAACTGTGTAATTATTTCAATGTATCATCAGATTATCTCTTGGGACTATCGGATGAAAAAGAAATCAAAAAGTATGATTTAACGGAAGAGCAAATGGAATTGGTTACAAAAATGATTATTCAATTTCATCAGCTTAATAATAAGTAAATATTACATATAAAGAACACCACTATGCGTTTGAATTGCATAGTGGTGTTTTTTAATCTTCATTTATATAATCTGAATATTCTAAAATATCAATTATTTCAGAGAATTGCTTTCTGTCTTCTGCGGCACTTTGGACTATCTGTATAAATTCGTTTTTAGGAATGACAACATATTCAGAAGTTCCTTTGTCTTCTTGATGTTTTCCCTTTATGTTTTCTAATATTTTTTCAAAATTCTTAAAATTTTCTTTTATTAAATTTGCTTTATCTACTGATATTAAGAAATCATAGAATGATTGATCCATAGTTAAGTGAAGATAGTTTTTATCACCTTTTTTTACAGTATCCCAAGTATCCACAAAATTAACAAAACTTTTAAATTTTTCCCATTCTGTATCAAGCATAAAATCAGATTCAAGCCTTACATATAATGGATTTATGTTATAAATATCGTGAAGTCTTTCTAACAAATCATCAGGTATATATTTTATTTTACCACTTTTAATGTGTGATAATTGTGATTCATCATAATTGAGCTTATTTTCAGATAATTTTTTACATATAGTACTTTGATTAGCTCCTATAAGTCTTAAATAATCAAAGATTTGTATCAATCGTTCTCTTTGCTCATTTAGTATTTTTTCTTCATTTTTCATAGTAAACCCTCCGTATAAAATTATGGTACTATATACTAAAGTATATAGTACCATAATTGGATGAAAATTGGAAATTTTAAAATCATAATCAATTCGATTTCATGATAAATTGAGCTAAAATAATTTATGTAATCGATTATGATTTCAATGCGTTGAAAAATTCAAAGAAAAGGAGGGGAAAGGATATGCAAGCAAAATTACTTGGTATTATGAAAGTTAATTTTACTAACAATCAGAATGAATCCGTGCAAGGTACTAATCTGTTCGTGGCATTTCAAGACGAAAATGTCGAGGGATTGCGTTGTGAAAAGTTCTTTTTGAAAGATAATATTGCATTGCCGAAAGAAGCAAAAATCAATGATGTTATTGACATTGTCTTTAATTTTAAGGGCAAGATTGAAGCAATTAACAAAATTTAACTTAATATAAATTTCGATTATCAGAGGTGCTGTATTTCCATCTCTGATGACTGAAAGGAGGTTTGTATGGAAAATAATCAATATTTTTTAAAACGCAGAAATCGCCTAAAGCAATGGTTAAGAATCAGATTAGGAGCTTTACAGCTTATACATAGAACTGCTCTGAATTTGCTATGGCTGTTTGTAGGTCTTTCAACTGCGATAATCATTGTACTAAAAAATGAGTTTGTAGAAATTGCAAATATTCCTCAACTTATTGAGCCTATATTCAATGTTGCATTAAATGTATTTGTAATTTTACTGCCTATAATAATGATTTTTGCTGTGTTGGAATATATAGGAGAGCTTACAGCTCGTAGGGATGAAAATACGTTAATGGTTGCATTTTCGGATAAAGATTTGAGAAATGGCTGTCCTATTTTAATCAACCAAAGAAAAATAAAGGGTACAGATGTAACAGTTCGAGAGTTCTATTCTAATATTCCTTATGATGTTTGGATTGAGAAAAAAGAAGCCATAGCCGATGCAATGAATGTGCATTTCGTTGAAGAAATACAATACGGAGGTAAAGGTAACAATAACGGAAAAATAATTGTTATCAAAACTGCTAAAGGTCGCAAACCGACAGGCAGAGGAATTCTGTATGATGAGGAATTATGATGTTTTGCTCGGTTATGATTATGACAAGTGGTACGGTTATGCAATGAAAGAACCTGTATTATCTGACATATCTGTTAATACTAACAGCCATATTTTAATCTGTGGAATGTCTGGAAGCGGTAAATCATATCTTACAAATCAGATTTTTGCTCGCTTGTGTATTCAAGGCGGTGAAAATTCAAAAGTCTATTTCAGTGATTTCAAACAAGACGATACATTTTCACATTTGAGAAATTGCAATAGATATTATCCTTATGACAAGACAATAAAAGCCTTAAATACAGTGTATGAAATATTACACAACAGGCAGTCAGGCAAAGATACCTTACGAACTCCTGTAACGCTGATTTGGGATGAATATGTGGCTAATATATTAGCTCTTATCAGTCAAGATAAAAAGCAGGCACAAGAGGTTATGCGGAAAGTTTCTGAAATACTTATGCTCGGTCGCTCTCTTGCTGTTCGGTTAGTAGTATCTTGTCAAAGACCTGACGCTGTTGTGTTTCCAACAGGAAGCAGATTAAATTATGGAATTATTATAATTGTCGGTGCACCTATTAAAAGTATATATGAAATGCTTATACCAAAAGAATATATTGAGCGTATAGGTGACAGAGAATTCAGAATTGGAGAGGGTGTTGTATTACTGCAAGGCTCAGAATTGCATTTTATTAAAGTGCCTGTAATTCGTGATGAGGACAAATTACAGAGAATTTGTATTGAAGCACTTAATCGGTAATTTATATCAGTTGCAATGGCGGTGGCGAAGCCACAAGCCATTGCACACGGTTGGATTAGTATTACCCAACCGTGCACAAACACAGAAAAGCTCTGTAAATACGGCACTTTCAAGATGTTCACAGCAAAAAACGAAATGAACAAAAAGGAGGACAAGCAATATAGATACACAATCATTTATGTATCAATTGACGATAAATGCCCCTGTTGAAAAGGGGTATACACATCAACAGATACTTGATATTTTTCACAGCAAATTCAAAACTTTAACTTACTTGTGTATGGCAGATGAGCAAGGAACACAATTCCATACACACATATTTGTTGTATTTGCTTCAAGAGTGCGTTTCAGTATGCTGAAACGATATTTCCCTGAAGCTCACATAGAAAAATGCAGAGGCTCTGTATCAGATAATGTGAATTACATAAAGAAGTCCGGTAAATGGGAATTAGATGAAACAAAGCAGGAAAAGAAAATTGAGGGTACATTTGAGGAATACGGAACACAACCGCCTGACAGCAGGGGCAAAAGGTGTGATATGTCTGAACTATATCAAATGGTGCTTGATAATATGTCAAATGCTGAAATATTAGCACAAAATCAGGATTACATTCTGCAAATTGATAAGATAGACAAAGTAAGGACTATAATTTTAACAGAACGATTTAAAGAAACTGTCCGTCTTGATTTAGAGGTAATCTATATCAGCGGTGCAACAGGAACAGGCAAAACAAGAGGAGTTCTCGAAAAGAATGGTTATGCTAATGTTTATCGTGTTACAGATTATCAGCACCCATTTGATTCATACAGTGCTCAGCCTGTAATTGCCTTTGATGAGTTCAGGTCATCAATTAAAATTAAAGATATGCTGTTGTATTGTGATATTTACCCATTAGAGTTGCCAAGCAGATATGCTAATAAATATGCTTGTTATAATCGTGTATATATAATATCAAATTGGTCTTTGGAAAAACAGTATTGGGAAGTGCAGAAAAACGATAACGAATCGTGGCAGGCTTTTTTAAGGCGAATACATAAGGTTATCGTTTTCAATGCTTCGGGAGATGTTACGGAATATACCTCTGTCAAAGAATATTTAGAAAGGAAGCACAAGGCTGAATAGATTTCAGCTATTTACCGTAAGGAGTTGTATTATGGTACAAATATTGGTACTGCACTATAAATATTCAGCTAAGACTATTTACTATTGCTTTTATAGGAGTTATAATAATTATGTTATTTGACAATATGAAAAATGATTTTTCAATTTCATTACAGGATTTTGAAAAGATGAATGCAGAAATTGAACGATACAAGACAAACATAAACAGTCTTGATACCGATAATGTGCTCTTCTTTTCGCAAGAGGATATACGGAATATAACAGGGTGGTCTAAACATACTGTTGAAACCCTGTTTAATAATCCGAGTTTTCCCTGTACTGATATTGGAAAATCAAAACTTGTTTTGAAAACTGCGTTTATCAAATTCTTTTCAGAACGTAGATGTAAGGACAATGAGGTATATTGGAAATAATAGAATTGAACTTTTAAAAGTGAATAGTACATAGTCTTGGAAAGGCTGATATGAGTAAAAATAACACGAATGGCAACGGCTCATTATATTTTGACGAAAAGCGAAATAAATGGCGGTTACAAATTTCATATACAACTCCAAGCGGTGAAATAAAGCGAAAGAGCTTTAGCGGTAATTCCAAGACAGAGGTCAGAAATAAGAAAAAGCAGTTTGAAAGAGAATTAGCTCTCGGAAGAATAACAGATACATCTAATTGTACGGCGGTTGATTTGTTAAAGGAAAGTGCGGACTATGATTATAAAATCGGTGAAATAAAAGAAGCTGCATACACAAGACGAATTTATACTATTAAAATCTTAGAGCAATCCTCAATCGGAAGTATTCCGATTACAAATTTAAGTGAAGCAAGAATAAATGATTTTCTGCTGAGCTTAAAGAGCAAGTATTCTAATAGCGTTATCAACAAGGTTTATAGTGCTTTGTCAAAGGCGTATAAGCTCGCTGTTAACAAGCGAATACTTACTTATAATCTTATGGACAGTCCATTTATTAAAAAGCCGAAAGCTGACAGACAGGATAAAAAGATACACGCTTTTACTTGTGAAGAACAAAACATTTTCCTTGAAGCTTTGAAAAAGAAGCGGTACAGAGCAAAGAATATTGATTATAATTCAATGTTTTTGATTGAACTTTTTTCAGGGCTTAGAATGGGAGAAATTTGTGCCTTAACTCCTGATGATATTGATTTGGATAATCAAGTAATCCATGTAAGAAATACAATTACAAGAGGACTTGATTACAAAGCAACAGTAGGAAGCAAAACAAAAACTCCGAGAGGGGTTAGAGATGTACCAATCAATAATTATCTTGTTGATGTTTTAAAAACGGTTTTAGATAACTATGTAGAAAATGAAGATAACCTGCTTTTCTACAATGAGAATATGAAAAGACCTGTTTCAACACAGCAGACAAACGATTATTTCCACAGACTATGTAAAAGTGCAGGCTTGCAGACAACAGGCGGACAGCATACGCTCCGCCATACCTTTGCAACAAGATGTATTGAAGCTGATATACCGCCTGAGGTAATTATGACTTGGTTAGGTCATACAGATATATCCATTACAATCAATACTTATTGTGATGTGTTTGCAAAAAGGCAGAACAAGGCAATAGATATGTTTTCAGCATATTGCAATGAAAATCTGATTGCTTAGAGTAATCTGCACCAAAAATGCACCAAAACTATTTTTCAATTATCAGATAGAGCAGAAAAACCGCATTAAAAGGCGGTTTTCGAGAACTTATATATAAGTTTGCGATGGGTCACTCCGACCAAACCCAATAGAAGGTTTTTAGCTTTCTATTGGGTTTTATCTTTGGGAAGATTAAATTTGCAGTGAGCCTTCTGAAAGGCTGCTGACAAAGCTTTTCATTTCTTTTTTTGAATTTATTTTTTTGGTTTTGTTTACTACGGCTTCTTTTTGTTTAGTGGTTAATGCTTCAAATTGCTGCATTGCAGTTTCGTTTTGCGCAAGTGCCATACCGAAGCCGAGCGGCAAATCATTTTTATTCATAGTATCACCTCAGTATTAGTATTGCCGAGAACACTGTTTTAATAAAAATGTGATAATGTTTTAATTGGGAAAATGTTATAATTTGGAGAAAATTACAATTTATAGATATTGATTTTTTGCAGTGCTTTTGATATACTAATCAGCAGGTTAGTGATTTTTTATTAAACCATTTCCGTTTTGACTGTATGCGATTCGGGATGGTTTTATTGTTTTTACGGAGTGAATGATGTCAATTAAGCAGGGCGAATATTTAAGAAAACTCAGAATAGAAAGAGAGCTTAGTCAGGAGCAGCTTGCGGAGGCTATGGGACTAAGCAGGCAGTCCATATCAAAATGGGAGCAGGGGGTATCCACTCCTGATATCGACAATTTTATGAAGCTTGCGGAATTTTATTCAGTGCCTATTGAAAGCCTGATTAAAGCAGAGGAGTTGTCCCAAAAGCCAGAGTTTGCTGAGGAGAATTCTGCAGAAGAAAAGCCTGAAAAGAAAAAGCCGATTATTTTCTGCTATCCTGTGCTTGTTGTGATTATCTATCTGCTGTGCGGTATTCTGTTTAAGCTATGGAATCCGATGTGGATTGTTTTTTTAACTATACCGCTTTTTTACATAATAACTGCAAAGATGAAAAAGTAAATGTACAATAGTCTAAAAACACCTGTTCCGGCGGAGCAGGTGTTAAATTTTTGTCTAAAAGTTACAATAGTTACAAAAAAGTTACAAAAACCTTGGCTATTATTGCTGTAGATTACAAACTGTGTAATATGTTACAATTTTATGCGATGTTACAAAGGAGTAAAGTTAATTATGAAAAAGACAATCAAGGTGGGTATAATATCACTTATACTTACATTTGTAGTATTAACCGTTTTCCCGACAACAGTATTTGCTAAAGCGTATGAGCCAAGGCTGACAGCTCCCAGCGGTGAGCCGTATTATACAAGAGAGCTTAACGCTTATTCAAAAACAGGATATGGTATGCCGAACTGTGTGGCATATGCCTATGGCAGGGTTTATGAGTTGAACGGTGAGGCGCCGAAAATCAGCCGCGGCAATGCAGGTGAGTGGTGGTTTATAAACAAGTATAATGATTACTATGATTACGGCAGTGAGCCGAAGCTTGGCGCAGTTGCCTGCTGGTCTAATCATGTTGCCGTAGTTGAGGAGATTTCCGATGACGGTGCAGTAACTGTTTCGGAGTCACACTGGGGCGGAACTTATTTTGATGTTAAAACCTTCAGTGATATGACAAGTCATTACGGTCAGCGCTTTTATGGGTATATTTATACCTATGATAATATAGAGATAGAGCCCGTAATCCCTGAGCCTGCATATAAAATGGAGGACACTCATTTTGAATTGCAGGAAAAGAATTGCTTTACTGCAATGGAATTTGCAAGAAGCAATAACGAAATTATGAATCCGAACAATGCACTGTTCCAGATACAGTAATAAAAAATATCCCGAAAGCAATGTTGCTTTCGGGATATTTTTTATCTGAAAAAGCCTCTTTTTTTAGGCTTTGGGGGAGTATAGGATTTGTCGAACTCATTTAAGAGCTTTTTCTGCTCCTCGCTTATATTTTTCGGGATATCAACAACGATTGTAACATATTCCTCGCCTTTGCCCATACCGTTAAGCCTCTGAATACCCTTATTGCCCTTTAAGGTGAATACCTCATTCGGCTGTGTACCGGCAGGGATATTCAGCGTTACGTTGCCGTCGAGTGTGGGTATTTCAACATCGGCACCAAGTGTTGCCTGAACAATTGAAATATGCTTGCTGTAATGAACGTCGTATCCGTCACGTTTAAAATAAGCGTGGGGCTTGATATTGACAACAACCTTCAAATCACCTGCAGGACCGCCGTTTGAGCCGTCATTGCCAAATCCTCGTACATTAACAACCTGATTGTTGTCAATACCTGCGGGGATGTTGATGTCAATTTTCTTCTTTGTTCTGACCTTGCCCTTGCCGCTGCACTTTTTGCAGGGGGTGTTAATAAACTTGCCTGTACCGCCGCATCTGTTACAGGTGCGCTGTGTGCTCATAACACCGAGGGGAGTGCGCTGCTGAACATTAATTACACCTCTGCCCTGACATTCGGGACAGGTCTGTGGTGATGTGCCGGGTGCTGCACCGCTGCCGTGACAGTCACTGCAGTCCATAACACGCATAACCTCAATAGTCTTTTTACAGCCCTTTGCAGCCTCCTCGAAGGTGAGGGTTACAGCTGACTGAATATCACGTCCTCTTTGGGGAGCATTCGGATTTCTTCCTCCGAAACCGCCGCCACCGCCGAAGAAGGAGGAGAAAATGTCACCAAGGTCAATATCTCCGTCAAAGCCGAAGCCACCGCCAAAACCACCGCCGTAGCCGCCCTGACCTGCACCGTAGTTGGGGTCAACGCCTGCAAAGCCGAACTGGTCATATCTTGCCTTTTTCTGTGGGTCACTGAGTACCTCGTATGCCTCGTTGCATTCCTTGAACTTAGCCTCAGCCTCTGCATTGTCGGGATTTAAGTCCGGATGATATTTTTTAGCGGTTTTTCTGTATGCTTTTTTTATTTCATCTTCACTAGCACCCTTTGAAACACCGAGGACCTCATAATAATCTCTCTTATTTTCTGCCATAATAATTCTCTCTGTAATTTATCTGAAATCAAGTATATGGTGGAGCAAAAGCTCCACCATTTTTATTATATTCCAACGATTAGTTATCGTCAACCTCTGTATAATCTGCATCGGTATAGCCTGCATCTGCACCGCCTGCAGCCTGGTTCGGATCAAAGCCTGCACCTGCATTTGGATTAGCACCTGCAGCCTGAGCAGCCTCGTAAAGCTTCTGTGAAACCTCGTAGAACTTGTTCTGTAAATCCTCCTGAGCTGACTTGATTGCATCAACATTTTCGCCCTTGAGTGCTTCCTTAAGTGCTGCAACCTTTGTTTCAAGTGCGCTCTTGTCATCAGCAGAGAACTTGTCGCCATCTTCGCTCAACATCTTTTCTGTCTGATAAACCATCTGGTCAGCGTTGTTTCTGAGGTCAACAGCCTCTCTCTTCTTCTTATCCTCTTCAGCAAACTGCTCAGCCTCTTTAACAGCCTTGTCAATATCATCCTTGCTCATATTTGATGATGCAGTAATGGAAATCTGCTGTTCCTTGCCTGTGCCGAGGTCCTTAGCTGATACGTGAACGATACCGTTGGCATCAATATCAAATGTTACCTCAATCTGCGGAACACCGCGTCTTGCAGGAAGGATACCGTCAAGGTGGAACATACCAAGTGTTTTGTTGTCCTTAGCAAATTCTCTTTCACCCTGAAGAACGTGAACCTCTACTGATGTCTGATTATCAGCGGCAGTTGAGAAAATCTGGCTCTTCTTTGTTGGAATAGTTGTATTTCTTTCAATGATAACGGTGTTTACACCGCCCATTGTTTCAATACCAAGTGAAAGGGGAGTAACGTCGAGAAGGAGAAGACCCTTAACATCGCCGCCGAGTACACCGCCCTGTAAAGCAGCACCCATGGATACACACTCGTCAGGGTTGATGCCCTTGAACGGCTCTTTACCGCTGAACTTCTGAATAGCCTCCTGAACAGCAGGGATTCTTGTTGAACCACCAACAAGGAGAACCTTGTCAATCTCGCTCATAGACAAGCCTGAATCGCTGATTGCCTGACGAACAGGACCCATTGTAGCTTCAACAAGGTCAGCAGTCATCTCATTGAACTTTGCTCTTGTGAGTGTCAGCTCAAGGTGCTTAGGACCTGTTGCATCTGCTGTGATGAATGGGAGAGAAATCTGTGCTGTTGTCATACCTGAAAGGTCAATCTTTGCCTTTTCAGCAGCTTCCTTAACTCTCTGCATAGCCATTTTGTCTGCTGCAAGGTCAATGCCGTTTTCCTTCTTGAATTCAGCAACAATCCAGTCCATAACCTTTTTGTCGAAATCGTCACCGCCAAGACGGTTGTTACCTGCTGTTGCAAGTACCTCCTGTACACCGTCACCCATTTCGATAATAGAAACGTCGAAGGTACCGCCGCCGAGGTCATAAACCATAACCTTCTGGTCATCCTCTTTGTCAATACCGAAAGCAAGTGCAGCCGCTGTCGGCTCGTTGATGATTCTCTTTACCTCAAGACCTGCAATTTTACCTGCGTCCTTAGTTGCCTGACGCTGTGCGTCTGTGAAGTATGCAGGAACAGTAATAACAGCCTCGCTTACGGTTTCGCCGAGATAAGCCTCAGCATCAGCCTTAAGCTTCTGCAGAATGATAGCTGAAATCTCCTGCGGAGTGTAAGCCTTGCCGTCGATTGTTACCTTGTAATCTGAACCCATATGTCTTTTGATGGATGCAATTGTTTTGTCAGGGTTTGTGATAGCCTGACGCTTTGCAACGTTACCAACCATTCTTTCGCCGTCTTTTGAGAAAGCAACGACTGACGGAGTTGTTCTTGCGCCCTCTGCGTTGGTGATTACAACAGGCTCGCCGCCTTCAATAACGCTTACGCAACTGTTTGTTGTACCTAAATCAATACCGATAATTTTTGACATAATATTTGTCCTCCTATAATAATGTAATTAAATTAGTTAGCGGTTTTAACCATTGCAGGTCTGATGACCTTGTCATTTATTCTGTAGCCTTTTTGGAAAACGTCTGTGATTACATTTTCACCCAGATTTTCATCCTCAATATGCATTACTGCGTTGTGGTAAGTGGGGTCAAACGAATCTCCGTTTTCGCCGTAGACGGTTACGCCTAATTTTTCAAGGGATGCCATCAAACCGTCAAAGGTCATCTGAACGCCCTTTTTGAGTCCGTCATAATCCTCCTGCTCGTTTGATAAAGCTCTTTCAAGATTATCAACTACGCTGAGGATTTCGCCGACTGCTTTTGCTGTGGCAAAGGTGAAGCTTTCACTCTTTTCCTTTTCGCTTCTTTTTCTGAAATTGGCATATTCCGCAGTCAGTCTTAATAGCTGCTCCTTGGTGTCCGCCAATTCCTTTTCAAGGGGATTTTCCTCTGCTTTTTCTTCTGCGGCTTCGTCAGTGGTGTTTACCTCTTCTTCTGCCTTTTTTTCTTCTGCTTTTTCAGCATTTTTATTTGTTTTTTTGCTCATATCGTACCTCCTTTTGAGAGTAATGTGTCAACTGTGTTTAATATATATCTGACAACGGGGATGATGTGCTTGTAATCAATTCTGGTTGAGCCAATCATACCCAGTGCAGCCTTTTGATTGTTGCCGTAGGTGAAATTTGAAAGAATTGTTGATGTGTTCTTCATTTCATACAGCGGATTTTCGTCACCGATAAACAGTGCTGTTTTAACATTGCCCTTTGAGAATTGCTTAATCAGATTGAGCATCTGCGATTTATCTGTTAAAAAGGACAGCAGCCTGTAAACGTCACTGCCAAGCTCATCGTGTGACAGCAGATTTGTTTCGCCCTCAAGACTCAGCTTGCTTTGTGAAGCCTCGCTGCACAGCGAGCAAAGTGATGTCAGTGCAGGCAGTAAATCAAAAACTCTGCTTTTGGCAATCAGTATTGCACTTTGAACAAGTGACAGATTAACCTCTGTCAGCGGTGTTCCGATAAACAGCCTGTTCATAACCTCGTAGAACAGAAATCTTAAATCATCATCAATAGCACAGGGCATATTAATAAGCGATGATTTGATTTTACTGCCGACTGTAAGCATAACAAGCATTGCCTTTGAGTTGCCTGCAGGGATGAGGTCAACACCCTGTATGCAGTCAAGCTCATCCTTCAATGCACAGCTGAAGCCGACGCAGTTTGTGTAGGATGAAATCAGCCTTGCGGCATCGCTTAAAAGTCGTTCGGGATCACCGGCGTTAACGGATAATTCCTCTTTGATTTTTTGGGCATCATAATCGCTGATGTCCTTTTTCTCCATCATACTTTCTATATAATATCTGTATGATGCCTTGCTGGGGACTCTGCCGCCGCTGGTGTGCCTTTGTTCAAGCAATCCCAGCTCAGACAGATATGCCATTTCATTTCTTACCGTAGCACTTGACACGGAGTAGGGGAGAAGCTGACATAGTGTTTTAGAACCCATAGGCTCGCCCGTGCTGAGATAATGCTCAATGATCAGATTGAGTATTGCCAGACGTCTTTCGCTTATCAAACCCTCCACCTCTTTTGAAATTTATCTGTTAGCACTCTTAACACCTGAGTGCTAACTCTGTACTTATAGTATATCCATTTTTCGGTTTTGTCAATAGTTTTTTCTAAATATTACTAAAAATTCATAATTCGTTAAAGGTTTGAAAGCCTGCAATTAATTTAAGTTGCATTAAATAGCGAAATATCTTATAATATTTAAAACAGCTATAAAGCAGAGGAATATTCTATGAATGATTATGTCAAGAGCGATTTGTTCCGATATTATGGAAAATGCGATTTTAAAACTTTTGTCAAGGGCTATCTGAGAAACAGAAATTTCAGGTTTCAGTATGCTTTGCGTATGTGTCAGACAACAGGGGTGTCCAGGTTGTGGGGCGAATTTCTCTATAAGCTTAATCGTGATAAAAAATTTCTTCAGATACCAAAAGCAGTAAAAATCGGATATGGCTTGTATATCGGTCATTTTTCCACAATTATAATTAACCCGACAGCCGTTATAGGAAATAATGTGAATCTTTCACAGGGCTTGACAATCGGCTCAACGGATGGTAAAGCAGCGGTAATCGGCGACAATGTCTATATCGGACCGAATGTATGCATTGTCGGTGATGTAACGATAGGCAGCAATGTGACAATCGGAGCAGGCAGTGTGGTTACCAAATCAATTCCCGATAATGCAACAGCAGTCGGTAATTATGCAAAGGTGATTCATTATGATAATGCAGGTCGTTTTGTCGGCAGAAGATGGAAGATTGACTGAGTATGGTTGTATTGATTTAAAGTGAATAGCAAAATAAAACGGTATGGCTTTAACCATACCGTTTTATTTTTAGGCAAAAAAAGGTACGGTTTTGCAACCGTACCCATTGATGTTACTGGATTAGTCAGCAAAATATCTCTTGAGAAGACCCTCAAATGCCTTACCATGTCTTGCCTCATCTCTTGCCATCTCATGCACTGAATCGTGGATAGCATCAAGACCTGCAGCCTTAGCCATTTTAGCAAGCTCTGTCTTGCCGAGTGTTGCGCCGTTTTCAGCAGCAGCACGCATTTCAAGATTTTTCTTTGTTGAGTCTGTTACAACCTCACCAAGCATTTCAGCAAACTTTGCTGCATGCTCAGCCTCTTCATAAGCAGCCTTTTCCCAGTAAAGACCGATTTCAGGATAGCCCTCTCTGAAAGCTACTCTTGCCATTGCAAGGTACATACCAACCTCGCTGCACTCGCCGTTGAAGTTGTCACGAAGACCCTGAACGATTTCCTCGCTTACGCCGTCGATGATACCTACCTGATGCTCAGCAGCCCAAG
>DKYL01000008.1:54348-55253 GCA_002493325.1 Ruminococcaceae bacterium UBA7101 | reverse complement strand
CTACCTGATGCTCAGCAGCCCAAGTTGTAGCATCGTCTTTTCTCTCCTGCATTTTTACGCCGCAAACAGGGCAGATTTCAATTGGCTCATCACTTTCATAGCCGCAAACGGGACAAAAATACTTCTTTGCCATTTTACATTACTCCTTTAAAATTAATTATTTATTTTTACAGTGATTGCATAGACCGCTGTAATATACATCTTTCTGCTTTATTTCAAAGCCTTCAATACCGACAGTCTTGCTGTCGACACATTTAAAATCAAATATGCTGCCGCACTTTTCACATTTGAAATGACCGTGAAAAGAGGTGTCGGCGTCATATCGTATTTTTTCATTGTCAATCATAACAGGGATTAACAAGCCACAACCGGACAAATCCTTTAAGCAGTTATAAACTGTTGTTTTTGAAAATGAGGGATTGCTTTTTATAACCTGGCTGTAAACAGTTTCAACATCAGGGTGAACTCTGTTTTCGACAAGAAATTTATATACTGCTGTTCGCTGTGGTGTTGCTTTCAGACCTTTTTGTCTGAACAGCTCTTTGATTTCTGCTGTATTCAATTTATCACCACTCACATAATCTAATTTGTAATGATTACAATTTAGATTATACACAAATGGTGAAAAAAGTCAATACCTTTCAGCAAAATTTATTTAATTTTTCGTCATATTCAAAGCCTGCCGCTTTCAGCTTTTCACAAAGCTCCTCTTTGTTAATATTTGTATCCTCGCACAGATTATCAAGATTTTTGTAAAAATCTCTCAGCTTTGTGTTGATAACACTTAAAAGCATAAATGGGTCCTTTGGCAATTCCATATTTGTTAAATCCTTTCCTTAAATATTCATTTTTTACATTTTCTACAAAATAATTTATCATATTGATTTTATATTTTCAAGAAATAA
>DKYL01000008.1:53333-54139 GCA_002493325.1 Ruminococcaceae bacterium UBA7101 | reverse complement strand
TATATTTTCAAGAAATAAATGTTGATTAATTACATATTATATGAGATAATAAACTAAATTTTACAGATATGGGTGAAAATATGACAGATTATAACAGACTTGCACAATTATTATTTCCGAATATAGATAAGACCCCTGAGGATTATGAGGCTTTGTATCCTGCAAGAAATTTGAAGGAGGGGGCAAGGGTAACACGTTTTGCACCCAGCCCTACAGGCTTTTTGCATTTCGGCAATTTGTTTACCTGCATTGTTGCCTACACAACTGCTAAAAATACAGACGGTGTATTTTATGTTCGTGTTGAGGATACCGACCAGAAGCGTAAGGTTGAGGGTGCTATCGGCTCAATGCTGAAAAGTCTTTCCGTTTACGGTGTCAATGCCGATGAGGGCGTAGTAGGTGATGATGAGGAAATCGGTGCTTACGGACCTTATTATCAGAGTCACCGAAAGGATATATACCAGTGCTATGCAAAATCACTTGTTCAGCAGGGATTGGCTTATCCGTGCTTCTGCTCTGCTGAGGAGATTGATGAAATCAGACAGCAGCAGGAGAAGGAGGACATTAAGGGATACTATGGTAAATATGCAAAGTGCCGTGACCTGTCCTTTGAAGAGATAGAGGAGAAAATAAGCGCAGGCAAGCCCTGGACGCTTCGTTTAAAATCTCCCGGTGACATTACCAAAAAATGCTATTTTGATGATATGATTAAGGGCAAAATTGAAATGCCTGAAAATGTGATTGACGTTGTTCTACTGAAAACAGACGGTATTCCTACATACCATTTTGCACACGCTGTTGATGAC
>DKYL01000008.1:0-53047 GCA_002493325.1 Ruminococcaceae bacterium UBA7101 | reverse complement strand
TGCACACGCTGTTGATGACCATTTGATGAGGACAACCCATGTTTTCCGCGGTGATGAGTGGATTGCATCTGTTCCGCTGCATTTACAGCTTTTTAAGCTGCTGGGCTTCAAGCCTGTTAAATATGCACACGTTGCTCCGATTATGAAGGAGGAAAACGGCGGCAAAAGAAAGCTGTCAAAGCGCAAAGACCCCGAGGCAGCAGTTACCTTTTATGCAGAGCAGGGCTACCCTCAGGACAGTGTTAATGAATATGTAATGACTATTGCAAATTCAAATTTTGAGGACTGGCGCAGAGCCAACAAGGACGCAAGACTTGACAAGTTCCCCTTCAATCCTAAAAAAATGTCTGTATCGGGCGCATTGTTTGATATTGCCAAGCTGACGGATGTTTCAAAAAATGTTATCAGTATGATGACTGCTGAGGATGTTTTCAGTCAATCCTATGAGTGGGCTAAGGAATACAATCAGCAGCTTGCCGCACTTTATGAGCAGGACAAGGCTTATGCCACGGCAGTGCTTAATATTGACCGCGGTAACAAAAAGCCGAGAAAGGATATTGCCAAGTGGAGCGATATTCCCGACTATATCAGCTATATGTACGATGAAACATTTGCTGAAAATTATGAGCTTGCAGGCAATGCCACACCTGCATTGGCTGTTGAGGTTTTAGAGCGTTACAAAGACCTTGTTGATGTTAATGATGACAAGGACACCTGGTTTGAAAAAATCAAATCCATATGTGAGCCTGTGGGCTGTACACCGAATGTTAAGGAGTTCAAGCAGAATCCCGATGCCTTTAAGGGGCATGTCGGTGATGTTTCAACCATCATCCGTGTTGCACTGACAGGCAGAACAAATACACCCGACCTTTGTTCAATCACAGCGTTGCTGGGCAGTGACAGGGTTGCGAAAAGAATTGAAAACGCAATCAACTATTATAAGGAGGAGAAATAATGGCTGAAGAAATAATCAAGGAAGAGGAAAAGGAAATCACCTCAAACTTTATACACGATTTTATTGACGAGGATCTTGCAGAGGGCAAGTATCAGGGTATTCAGACACGTTTCCCTCCCGAGCCCAACGGCTATCTTCATATCGGTCACGCCAAGGCTATCTGCATTAACTTTGGTGTAAAGGATAAGTATAAGGGTGTGTGCAATCTCCGTCTGGACGATACTAACCCTACCAAAGAGGACACAGAATATGTTGAGGCAATTGAAGAGGACATCAAGTGGCTGGGCTTTGACTATGACAATGTTTACTATGCCAGCGACTACTTTGATTTTATCTATGAATGTGCAATCAAGCTGATTAAAAAAGGCAAAGCATTTGTTTGTGAATTAAGCCCTGAGGAAATGAGGGCATACAGAGGCACACTCACCGAGGCAGGCAAAAATTCACCTTACAGGGACAGACCCATTGAGGAAAACCTTGATTTGTTTGAGCGTATGACAAAGGGTGAATTTCCCGAGGGCAAAATGGTGCTCAGGGCAAAGATTGATATGGCATCACCAAACCTTAATATGCGTGACCCGATTATTTATCGTATTATGTATGCGCATCACCACAGAACAGGTGACAAGTGGTGTGTTTATCCGATGTATGACTTTGCGCATCCCCTCAGTGATGCCTACGAAAGAGTAACACATTCACTCTGCTCACTTGAATTTGAAAATCACAGACCGCTCTATGACTGGTTTGTAAATGAGCTTATCGACTGGGAAAAGCCAAGACAGATTGAGTTTGCAAGAATGAATCTGAACTACACGCTCACCTCAAAAAGAAAGTGCTTAAAGCTTGTTCAGGACGGCATTGTTGACGGTTGGGATGACCCGCGTATGGCAACCATCAGCGGTATGAGAAGACGCGGCTATCCTGCTGAGGCTATCCGCGATTTCTGTGAGAGAATCGGTGTTTCAAAGGCTTACAGTGTTATTGACTTTGCTCTGCTTGAGGCTTGTGTTCGTGACAACCTCGGTGCAAATTCACCAAGAGCAATGGCTGTTATTGATCCGCTGAAGCTTGTTATTGACAATTATCCTGAGGATAAAACAGAGGATATTGCGTGTGAATATCATCCTGATCATCCTGAATATGGTTCAAGAGTAATGCCTTTCTCAAAAGAGCTTTGGATTGAGAAGAACGATTTTATGATTGAGCCTATCAAGAAGTACAGACGTCTTTTTGTTGGCAATGAGGTAAGACTGTATAAGGCTTATTTTGTAACCTGCACAGGCTATGACCTTGATGAAAACGGCGAGGTTTGCTGCGTTCACTGCACCTATGACCCCGAAACCCTCGGCGGTGACGCTCCTGACGGCAGAAAGGTTAAGGGCACAATTCACTGGGTATCTGCAAAGGACAATGTGCCTGTTAAAATCAATCTTTATGAAAGATTATTTGATGTTCCTAACCCAAGTGACGAGGAGGGCGTAAGCTCCTTTGAGGATAACCTCAACCCCGATTCACTTGTTGTTAAAGAGGGATATGCGGAAAAAGCGCTCGGTGACTGCGGGGTCGGTGCAAAGTACCAGTTTATGAGAAACGGCTATTTCTGCAAGGACAGAACCTCAACAGACCAGCACCCTGTATTCAACAGAACAGTTGCCCTTCGTGACAGCTTTAATAAAAAGAACAGCTAAGATAAAACGGCATTGTTGCAGTTAAGCAACAATGCCGTTGTTATTATATATGATTTGCTATTTCGGTATTTACCTGCTCACGAACACCTTCGAGCCAGCGTGCGTCGTGTGGGTACTCGGTAAAGGTGAGCGGCTTGTCAATGCCTTTTTCAATGATTTCAAGTGTTTTGTCATAGCCGATTTTGCTTTCCAGTAATTTCAGTGCCAGCATATCCTGAATTGCATCATAAAAAACGTGAAGCCTGAGTGAGTCAAGGGGCATACCGTCTTTGCCGGGGTATACTACATAGCTGTCACCTGACGGGAACTTTCCGCCTGCATCTGCCGTTTTAAAGGGGTCAATCACGGATTTTGAATACTGACTGTAATAAAAATTATAGCCCCAGTGCAAAAAGCCCTTAACATTATATTTATATAACTGCAATCCCAGAATTCTGTTCCTTTCAGACGGCATTGCAAAAAAACGGTTTGATACATATTTGCTTCCCTGTGCACCGCAGTAATATGTCCACAGCTCAGGCACATTGCCGATAAACGGCTCAATAGCATCTGTTGCAGGAATAGGCATTTTAATCAGTCCGCTTTTGTAAAGGTCGTAGGATGAAAGTGCATCAATGATTTTGAAATTTTTAAAATTCCGATTCACAATTTTAGATGCCTTGCCATAGGTGAATTTCATTGACCCTGCAGGCTCGTCAGAGATATGCAGCAAGCATTTGCCGCGAATGCCCTTTTTGTCGATATATTCTGTTAATGCAGTAGCAAACTGTTTGATAAATGCTTTATATCGTGGTCCGCTTGCGGGTGTTCTCCAACCGAAAATCTGCTTTTGCTTTCCGTTTTTCTCAGCAATGATTTTAGGTGCGTGACGTGCACCCCACTGGGTGAACAGGTGGCTCATTTCATAATATTCAATATTACAGCGTTCACACATTTCAATCCATTTATCGAGCTTTTTGAATGAGAATGAATATGTATTAAATCCCTCAGCCTTAACATCAACAAGCTGAACGGTGGGGCGTTCACCGCCGACCTTGGTGTCAAGAGGTGGGGTGAACAGGGGAGTGAGCACACAGTTCATACCGTATTCCACAGCACGGCGAAGGTAGTTTTCTGTCACCTTCCAGTATTCATCGCTGAAAGCTTCAAAGCCGTAAATGCTCATCAGACAGTCGGTGTGAAACCAGTTTGTATAAATCAGCTCCTGCTTTGGCAGAAGTGCATCAATAATGCTAATGCTGATACTGCATTTTTCCTCACCAAGCAGCACACTTATCTCGTGATTGCCCACAGGCAGACCGTCGCCTGAAATCTGTACCCATACAGCGTTTAAGCCGTCATAATCAGCAGTAAAACCTGCAATATCTGTAGGCTCAAGCAAATCGGGGTAATATTCTCTTTTTTCAAGATAGTAGTTATCTGCATTTTTGGCTCTGTCATAGCCGCTCTTTATCATTTTGATTTTTGAAAAGTGCAGATACTCTGAAAGGGATGAATGAAGGCTCAGAGAAATGCGCTCCCCCTTTTCGGCACTGAAAACAATCTGAAATGCTTTCTTTTCATTTTTCAGCATGGACAGGCTTTCAAGCTTATAAATATCTTTGCTGTCGGGGAATATCTTGTCAAGTGATGAGGCAATAGTCAGCTTTTTCATTTGAATGTGTTCTCCTTAGATTTCAATTTAATTATATTAATTTTACCAAAATAACAGTATTTTGTAAAGATAATCACCTGCTTATTAACTAAAATAAATGATTAATGCTTGCCAAGTGTGCCTCTAAGTGGTAAAATACAAGCAACTGTTTAAATTAATTGAAGGTGATGAAATTGAGTAAGAGAAATGATATAAAAAATATAGCTATTATTGCCCACGTTGACCACGGCAAAACAACACTTGTTGATGAAATGCTGCACCAGAGCGGTATTTTCCGTGATAACGAGGAGGTTGCCGAAAGAGTAATGGACAGTAATGACCTTGAAAAAGAAAGAGGAATTACGATCCTTTCCAAGAATACATCCGTGCATTATAAGGATACTAAGATTAATATCGTTGATACGCCCGGTCACGCTGATTTCGGCGGTGAGGTTGAGCGTATTTTAACAATGGTTGACGGTGTTTTGCTGCTTGTTGATGCCTTTGAGGGCTGTATGCCGCAGACAAGGTTTGTTCTTAAAAAGGCTTTGGGACTCCACAAAAAGCCCCTTGTTGTAGTCAACAAAATTGACCGTGAGGGGGCAAGACCAAGCGAGGTTATTGACGAGGTGCTTGACCTGTTCATTGAGCTTGGTGCTGATGATGAGCAGATAGAATTTCCTGTGGTTTATGCTTCTGCAAGAGAGGGCTATTCAAGCCTTGACCCTGATGTTCGTGAGGGTGATATGCGACCTCTCCTTGATGCCATTTTAGAGCATATTCCGTCACCTGAGGGTGATGCCGAGGGTCCAGCACAGATTTTGTTCAGCTCCCTTGAATATGATGACTATGTGGGCAGAATCGGTGTGGGCAGAGTTGAACGTGGTGAAATCAAGGTGAATACACCATATGTTCTCTGTAAGCAGGACGGCAGTCAGGAAAATGTGAAATTTACAAAAATCTATCAGTTTGAGGGCTTAAAGCGTGTTGACTGCCAGACTGCAAAGTTTGGTGATCTTGTATCAGTTGCAGGTATTGCCGACCTGAATATCGGTGAAACAGCCTGTGACCCTGATTGTATTGAGCCGCTTCCTTTTGTAAAAATAGACGAGCCTACAATCTCAATGAACTTTATTGTTAACGATTCACCCTTTGCAGGCAGAGAGGGTAAGTATGTTACCTCACGTAACCTGCGTGACCGCCTGTTCAAAGAGGTTGAAACCAATGTTTCCATGCGTGTTGAGGAAACCGATTCAATGGATACCTTTAAGGTATCAGGCAGGGGAGAGCTTCATCTCTCCATTTTGATTGAAACCATGCGCCGTGAAAATTATGAATTTCAGGTATCACGTCCTCAGGTTATTATGAAAAAGGACGAAAACGGCAGAACACTCGAGCCTGTGGAGCTTGCTATTATTGAAGTGCCTGAGGATTACGTGGGCGCTGTTATGGAAAAGCTCTGCTCACGCAAGGGTGAAATTGAAAATATGGATACCCGTTCAACAGGTATGACACATCTTGAAATCAAAATTCCTTCCCGTGGTCTTATCGGCTACCGCAGTGAATTTTTAACCGATACGAATGGTAACGGTATTATGAATCAGCTTTTTGTGGGCTATGAGGAATATAAGGGTGAAATTGCTACAAGAAACCGTGGCTCAATCGTCGTTCACGAAACGGGCACAACAACGGGCTATGGCTTGTGGAATACACAGGACAGAGGCAAGCTGTTCCTTGGACCGGGCGTAGAGGTTTATGAGGGTATGATTTGCGGTGAATGTGCCAAGGATGAGGATATTGTATGCAATGTCTGCAAAAAGAAGCACGTTACAAATACCCGTGCCAGCGGCAGTGACGAGGCATTAAAGCTTGTTCCGCCAACTACGCTTTCACTGGAGCAGAGTATGGAATTTTTAGCAGATGACGAGCTTTTGGAGGTTACGCCAAAATCAATCCGTCTCAGAAAAACAATCCTTGATAAGGGCTTAAGATTAAAGGCAGAAAGCAGGAAAAAATAATGAGCAAAATCGGTGTACTCGGTGCAGGCACCTGGGGAACAGCTTTGGCGATTATGCTTGCACAAAATGCACACAGTGTCACACTCTGGTCGGCACTTGATAATGAGCTGAATACACTCAAAGCAACACATACACATCCGAATCTTAAGGGTTCGGTTATCCCCGAAAGCATGGCTTTTACTAATGATATTTCAGAGGTGTGCTCTGATAAGGATGTTCTGCTGTTTGCAGTTGCATCACCATATGTAAGAGAAACCGCCAAAAAAGCCGCTCCGTTTATTAAAGAGGGGCAGATTATTGTTGATGCGACAAAGGGCTTGGAGGAGGATACACTCTTCACAATGTCGCAGGTCATAAAAGACGGTGTTGGAAAAGAGGTTACAGTTGTTGCCCTGTCAGGTCCTACCCACGCTGAAGAGGTTGCACTGGGTTTGCCCACAACAGTTGTGGCTGCCTGCCGCAATCTGAAAGCGGCTGAACAGGTGCAGAACATTTTTATGAACACCTGTATGCGTGTGTATACCAATGAAGATATTTTGGGTGTGGAGCTTTGCGGTGCACTGAAAAATATAATTGCCCTTGCCTGCGGAATTTCAACCGGTCTTGGCTTCGGTGACAATGCAAAGGCAGCTATCATTACAAGAGGCATTGCTGAAATGTCACGTCTTGGAATGGCGATAGAATGTGATAAAATGACATTTGCAGGTCTTGCAGGTCTGGGTGATTTAATTGTTACTGCTACCAGCCGCCACAGCAGAAATAACAGGGCAGGCTTTCTTATCGGAAGCGGTGATTCTGCCGACGACGCAATCAAAAAAGTGGGAATGGTTGTTGAGGGAATACACGCTATTCCTCCTGCACTCAAGCTTGCGGAAAAATACAAGGTTGATATGCCGATTATCACCGCAGTGCATAAAACCATAAGCGGTGAGCTTACGCCTGATGAAGCAGTAAGCCTTCTTATGAACAGAGAAAAGAAAAGTGAATAATAGGGAAGCTATAGCAAAGCCGTGCAGAAGTTTCTGCACGGCTTTGATTTTTGAAGTTTTCATTTGAATCTAATCAGATTTGTTTAGTTTCAAATGTTTAAATATACTATTTTAGAATTCAATTAGTTTTCAATAAGCTTAAAGATTAATCCTTTTGATGACGCGAAATTTGCTGCTTCAGAAGCCTTTTCACCATAAATTACAGGTTTCGCTTTGCTTAGACCACCAAATACATCATTGTTTATATGGTCAACAGTTGCAGGAATAATAATCTCTTGAAGATTGTCAGAATTACTAAATAATCTATCTGGCAATGATGTTATTCCTTTGCCGATTCTTACTTTCACAAGATTGGGACAATCAGATAATACCAAAGAATCCACCATATTAACGCTATCCGAAAAAACAAATTCAGTCAAATTTTCCATATAAGCAAATGCACTTGGATATATTTCTTTTATTGTATCAGGTAATTCAACTTTAATAAATCCGGTGTGTGAAAAAGCACCAATGCCTATAGCATTAACATTTTTACCCCATGTAATCTGATTTAAGTTATAGCATGATGCAAACATATCATCAGGAATAACTGTTACTCCGTTCCCTAGACATACAGATTTCAAATTATTGCACCCACTAAACACGCCTGAACCTAACTCTGTTACTGTATCTGGAATATTAACAGATGTTATTGCAGTTGATGAAAATGCACTTGAGCCAATTGAAATAAGACAATTTCCAAAATTTACTGTTTTTAATAACTCACATTTGTGAAAGGCTGAGTTTTCAATATTGTAAACTGTATTTGGAATAGTAACGGATGTGATTGTCCAACCTGAAGTGATATACATACTGGCTTCCGCTCCAAAGGCACATTTACCTATTGATCTAACTGGCAAGTTTTCCAGTTTATCTGGTATAATTAGGTTGTCATCAATTTCGTCAGCAGAAACGCCAGTGATTTCTACATATGTTTCATATACATCATATGTAAAAATATCATTCTGTGAAGGATACTGTAAAACCTCTTTTCCTATTGGATTGTAAAAAGTTTCGCGTTCTGTTATACTTTCCGTCGGTAATTCAGGTTCACTTGTGTATGTTCCATATTCAGTATTATACTGATAATCGTTTTCTGCATATGAATTATTGCTGTCATTTCCCGAACTGGAAGTAGAAACTATTACAATAATTAATAAAACAAAGCACACTACAGCAATAGATATAATGATTTTTCTTTTTGAATTTTTCTTTTTGGCACTTTTATTATTGTCGGTCAAAACAGATTTACCACAGTGTGTACAGAACCTCTCATTATCATTGATTTCACTTCCACAGTTTTTACAAATCATAATAATCTCCATTTTCGTTAATTTTGTCAATATACGTTAATGTGACGTAATTATAGCACAATTATATGATATTGTCAATACGTTAATATGACGTATAGGTGATATGATGAAGCAGATAACATTTAGTGGAAATAAAAATATTGTAGGCAAAATGGTTGCAGAATACAGAAAAAAGCGAAATCTTTCTCAAGGTGAATTGGCAGCAAAAATGCAGCTTATGAATGTTAACATTGACCAGCAAATGATTAGTAAAATTGAAAAAAATCAGCGTCAGGTTACTGATTACGAGTTTGCTTGTTTTTGTAAATGTTTGAATGCTTCACCGAATGAATTACTCAAGTATTTTGATAATTGCTTATATTGACATTGCTGTAAATCATGATAATATAATAGTATATTTTAATTTATAGGGGATGATAATATGAATAGTGCAGGTTTATATATCCACATCCCTTTTTGCCGTTCAAAATGCCCTTACTGTGATTTTTTCAGTGTTAAGTATGATGCGGTATTGGCTGAAAGGTACACTGACAGGCTTATCGCTGAAATGAAAAAATACAGCGGCAGCTTTGACACAATTTATTTCGGCGGCGGAACGCCGTCAATCATAAATGCCGATTTAATCGGAAAAATAATAAATGCCGCCAAAGAACAGTTTGATATTTTTGATGGCTGTGAAATAACAGTTGAATGTAATCCGTCAAAAAATCTTGAACGTGATTTTGAAAAATATGTGTCCTTTGGTGTTAACCGAATAAGCCTTGGAATGCAGAGTGCAAGGAATGAGGAGCGTTTTGCTCTTGGCAGATCGGCAGGGCAGGCAGAGGTAGCAAAGGCTGTACATGATTCCAAAAAAGCAGGCATTACCAACATCAGCCTTGATGTTATGCTCGGCACACCTAAACAAACGCTTGATACCCTTGACGAAACCTTTGCATTTATTGACAAGATGAATGTTACCCATATCAGTGCCTATATGCTTAAAATCGAGGAGGGCACAAGGTTTTATGAAATGCGTGACCGTCTTGCTTTGCCTGATGAGGACACGGTTGCCGATATGTATTTAAAAACAATCAGCTCATTAAAGGCTCTTGGCTTTCATCAATATGAAATCAGCAATTTCTCAAAGCCAGGCTTTGAGAGCAGGCATAATTTAAAATACTGGGAGCTTGTGCCGTATCTCGGCTTGGGTGCTTCGGCGCATTCCTATTTCGGCGGAAAAAGATTTTTTTATGATGAAAATTTTAACCGTATTGATGACGGCACAGGCGGAAGCACTGAAGAAAAAATAATGCTTGGCTTAAGACTCAATAAGGGTATTGAAAAAAGTATAGTAAAAAAAGATTATTCGCATTTTATAAAAACAGGGCTGATGCGTGAATCGGAAAATAAACTTGCTTTAACGCCAAACGGAATGTTGGTGAGCAATTTCATAATCAGTGAATTAATCTGACTCCTTTCGGTTAAACTAAGGCTGAAAGGAGTTTTTATTATGCCCGATATGTTTAACTTAACACCGCAGATGCAGGAATATTTCAATTCACTTCCTGAAATGATTCAGGAAGCAATTATTCAGAGCGGTGCAAAAATCAATTCACTTGAAGATTTAAAGGCAATTGCCGAAGGAGCAGGCAATGTGCAGGGATAACGAGAAGGACTCAAAGCAGACGATTAACAGTCTGAATAACTATAATGTGCCTGCCGAAACGCACAGGCATAAAAAAAGCTTTGAGGAAAAGTATCAGCTTGACCCGGAAATTACAAACAGATATGCAAGCTGGGTGAGCAATCCAACTGTACAGCCCGATAATGTGACGGAAATGGGTGTGCCTATTCCCGACGAACTGAATACAGAATTTTCAAAGGAATATCAGGAAGAGAATAAATTATAAGAAAACGTCAGGAACAAATGGTTCCTGACGTCAGCGTGTAGAAAAAGTCAAATTATAAATTCTACACGCTGGCAGACGTTGAGAAATGGAGCTGAATTTCGTTTTTTTGCGAGAGGGAGCTGTACGATGGTACTGCCCCCGAGCAAAAGGCGAAAAACGCACAAAAGCCTTGCAATTCAATCAAATTGCAAGGCTTTTAAATTGTTTTGGCGGCAGAAGCAAGCCTCTGCCCTACAATCATATAAATCGGTAAATTTTCTGTTGATTAATCTTCGTGCGTGGTTCAGCCCACTTTATCGACAGTCTAACGTCAGGAACAAATGGTTCCTGACGTTTTTAAATACTATCTGAACATTACATAGCAATATGCCACACCTGCTTCATTCAGATTGACATATTCGTTATGAAGCACCGCAGATGCACTCTGGCTGACAGTCAACTGCTGACCGTTATTTTTCAGCTTAATGCCTGTGCTGTTTGCGAGCTTGCCTGCAAATGCCATATAGTTATAATTTTTTGAATCTGAAAATCTTGTTACAGCCAGCGGTCTGTTATTTGCAAATACCACTGCAAAGGATACCTCAAAGGGGCAGCCTGTATCAACGGTTCTTTCAATATTACCGTTGCCGTAATACATCCCGCTGTATGAAAATAAATTCCAGTTTTCTCTTTCACCCTGTGTAATATGGATGAACTTGTTGCCTGTGTGGTCATTGAAATTATTTTCAATGACCTGATTGTCATAGTTAAAATCCTCTCGCTTCGGCTTGTCGGAGCTTATCCACTGATTTAACCTTAAATTCGCTGTTTTGTTTGTACTGCTCATATTTCCTCCGTTATAATTGTATCAAGCATGGAAAAGGGGAATTTCAGCCTGTCATATTCGTCAAACATAAAATCAAGCATTCCCCATTTTTCAAAGGTCATTCCGTCACCGTCAAAGGTAATAAAAAGGTTTGGTGCGGCATAATTTTCAATAATTTCTGCAAGCTTTTCATAATCCTTCGCAGTCTGTCCCTCTTCGGCAGAGATGGTGAGCGTTCCTGCAGACTGCCTGGCAGAAAAGTGTGCGGCAGATAATTTGTCTTCAAATTCACCGCTTGTATAATCAACGCCCTCCATTAAAAAGCCTTTTTTTATAAGCTCTCTTTTTTCCTGATCGGTAAGTGAAAAATCAATACCCATCATATCGCAGAAAAGAGCGAGTGCCGTACCATCTGCTGTTTCAGGCGATAGCTGTAAAGCTGTTTTTTCAAAATCACCGAAAATCAGTTTAAAGCCTTCTGCGTATCCTTTCAGCTCAGCAAGCTCCTTGCTGCTGTTTTCCGTGCTGATTCCGATTAGCTCTGCAAGCTTTAAAATTCTTGTTTCAATCTCATTCATCAAAGCAGTTCACCGCCAGACTTCTTAAGTGAAGAATTTTATCACTTTTGCAATATATGTAATTACCCTCTGCCTTGTCGGAATATATGTTATGGTTCGTAATTCCCTCAATATCCGACAGGGTTTTGGAAATATCACTGAGCGAAAGGGATTGCCCGATTCTTAAGGCTGAAATCATATCGTTGATACGGCTTTCAGCAAGCTCCTTAATTTTATTTTTGTCAAAGCCTTTCATACAGAATAGTTCAACGGTTAAGGTGTACTTTTTCTTATCCGCAAGCTCTATTATGCGGGTGATTGCCGCAATTTTTCCGAGAACAATTTTATCTCTTATTTCCATAATCCTTTGTTCTGTCAGCTTATTATCCTTTGTGGATACATAAACCGTTATTCTGTTGGCAGTTTCCGAAAAGGGAACATTGCAGTCGGTCACATAATCCAGGGTGAGAATCTGATTTTCGATGGATGTTGTATTAAGCTGATTCGGCAGAACATCAAAATGGCGCAGTATTCGGTTTCTGTATGCAAGGTCGCCTTCGCCGTCATACCCACCGTCAAAATCAGCAGGGTTGGTAACTGCCGCAACACCGATGGGCGCATTGACCATTACTGTGATTGTGCCCGCATTGGCATTATAAGCATTACCGCAGTCAAGTGCTTTGGCATTTACGGCAATTCCCGTTTCACCTGCAGGGATAACTGCTTTTTGGATTGTTGCAAACTGAAGAAAAGGTTTTCCTGCTACCGAACAGACTGTATTCTGCGGTATTTCAATATTGTAGTCAACAGTCTCATTGATTGTGAAATAAAGCTCGCCATAGGCATAATCCTGCTTTTTTCTGATACAGCCTCTGAGCTGTCCCTGTTTGTCCAGATTATCACCTGTGGCAGTCTGAACAAATGCCTGTCTGAAAATATAATCTCCGTAGCAGGATATCGAAAACAGCTCGCTTGCAAGAATTTCAAATCTTTTTTCTGTTTGGGAATTTTTTTCAACGGTTTCTCCGCATTCGCCGAAATATGCATTTTTCATACTGTCGAGTATTTCCTCATACGTTCTTTTCAAGGTCAACAGTCACCGTCCTTTCCTCTTTTTCATTAATTAAAACGGATAGTATCAGCTTGCTGTCAAGCTTTTTTCCGTTCTTTATGTATACACCGCTAATATTATGTACAGCAAGTCTTGCTAACGAAAGCAGGCTGTTGAGGTCTGCTTCTTTGTTCAGTCTGCTGCCGTAATTTTTGTCGGGATAGAAATGACCTGTCGGGCAGATAAGTGCGGATATACAGTCCCTTATAATCTGCTCAATCATTTTCAATCACCCCGTTTTCGTTAATCATTAAGCCGTTAAGGCTGATTTTGCCGTCGTCACGCAGGTGAATGAATGCACCTGATTTTGCGGTGATTTTTATTTCACCTGTTTTCAGGTTATTATTATTTGCAGGCACACCGGCTCCAATCTGGCTGCCGTCTGCCTTCATAAGAAGCAGCTCTGTGCCTGCAGGCAGTGAAAAGCTGTATCCGTAGGGCGAAATCAATTTCAAATCTCTGTTAACACCTGACGAAACTGCCTCAACACTGCCGTTGTTGTTAAGGGTGCTCTTGCCTGTCTGGGCATAGGGTTCACTGCTTTCCTTTACAATCTGTCTGCTAATCCACATAAGTAATCTCCTTAATATCCATTTGCTTTTTTAAATTAAGCTTGGTTAAAGTGCCTTTTTCAGTGCATATAAATTTGCGTTCCGTTAAAATATAATCTTCGTAGCTTTTCTGACCGATATGGCAGTTAAAACGTCGAAGCAATGGCTCGTCGGCATAGCCGCTTACCGATACCTCAAGTGTTCTGTAATCTTCAAATGAGCTTTTCAGCTGAAGGAGCACACTGTTATCTCTTTGCCACTGCGGTAGTGAATTAAGATTGATGAATTTTGTTCTGTTGATTTTAAGGCTGTCACTAAGCATTGATTTTGTGTGAAGATTATATTTTTCCTGTGATGAATTTTGCTTGAACTGAATTTGAGAAAGCGGCTCGCTTCTGTTCGTGATTTCTGTTAAGCACAGAATATCATAGTCATTAAGACCTTTTATAGTATCGCTTTTTGTCATCAGCTCAATGTTGTTTTGCGGGGTGATATGAATATGTTCGCCTGTTAACAGCAGAACAAATTGACTGATTGCACCATAGCGTGATGTGCCTTTGGTGATTTCATAACGGTCTGTGCTGCTGATATTCGGCAGACTGTTTGTGAATCCAAGACCCTCAGCCAGCGAAAAGCATAGCTGCTTTGCACTGGGATGCTGATATGTATAGGGTTCAGCCTCATTGTCAACAAGCATACAGGCGGTTGAACGGGCATAGAAATAGATTTTAAATCCGCCTGTGTCATATGTGTTTTTCTGACAGTCGCAAAAACCGCTGAATACAAGCTTGTCATTTACATAAAGCTTTACGCTGTTTATTTCATCCATATTTTTATCTGACGTAAATGTTGCCCATAAGCTGTCACAGGCTACGCCTGCGGTTTGTGTAAAGCAAAGCTCGCTGAATGTATCAACAGTAACCTTTTTGCCGTCAACGGTTGTTAATTCAATAATCATATAGCACTACCCTGTCACCCTCATTTATACTGAACGGTGTCTGAAAATCATTAAACCGCATAATATCGCTGACGGACAAATTGCATCTGCCTGCAATGTCAAATGCATTTTCATCCTTGCCTGCAATGGTATGCTTTGCTTTTCTTTCATTATCGGCTTTGTCACAGCTTTCCGTGAATACAAAGCTGTATTCCATACTGTTTTTTATGCAGTTTTTTGAATATGTAAATTCCGTAAAAAAGACATTAATTCCTGCAGAAGAGGGGAGCATAAGCTCCCCCGAAGCTTTATCGCGCAGCATATGCTGAAGATAAAGACAAAGCTCCTCTGCATGATCTCCGAAAAATTCACCCCTGCCTTTGATTATAATGGGGTTTACAGAAACATTTTCTGTTGCACTGCCTTTTCCGTAAATTCCCTTTGACTGAAAATTTGAGCTTGTGATAACTTCAATTTCCCGTGGATTTGACGGAAAAGTAAAATCCTTGAATTTCATTTTCATTTTGCTTTTAATTGCCTCCTGCACTTTTGTCATAGCGCTTCTGGTCAAGCCTGATGATTTCGCTGAGCTTTTCCGCTGAGCTGATTGAAGCATTATCCATTACGCATCACCCCCAAAATCAAATTCGTTATAAAAGGTAATGGCTGTTTTCAGCCGATAAGCCTGTGTGTTCGTATCGGCAGTTATTTCGCCTGCTTTTATTGAGGTAATGTTGTATTTTTCGACTGCGGCACAGAGCTTTGAAAAAAGCCTGATAAGCTCACCGCTGTCCCATTTCAGAGGGCAGAATAAATCAGCCGATATAATCAGTTCACCTGTCTTATCCGGATAGTCAATCTGATATGGTTCAAGCCTTATCTCCTTGATTCCTACCGCTATGTATGCTTTTGTAATTCTTGTGGGCTTGTCTGAAAAAGGGTAGGCTTTGATGATTTTTACATTTTCTGTATCATCGATACTGTTCCTCAGCTCATCAATCATTTTTTCTGTATTAATCATTGTCATCACCCTTCAGCTTTCTGAGTATGCCGGTGTAATAAAGCACTTTATTATCTGAAATAACCTTGTCACGGTGTTTAAATTCATATTTTTCATCGTTAAATATCAGCAATGCATCCTCTGTTAAGTCGGTTATAGAATGGTTTGCAGCTCCTATATACTGATAATATTCCATAAGGCCTCCGCCAAGCTCCGTGAGTCTTTTTTCAAAATTCGAGCTTTTCTTCCGCCACATCGGACGCAGAATCGCCTTGAACGGAACAGAGCTCCATTCACCGTCAGTTAAAATAACGGTTGACCCGATTTTTTCAATTTCCTTTTGTATGATGTGTTGTGCGTTCATATTACACCACCTTAAAGGCAAAGCCTGTGCTTTTAAGCAAATCACGGCAGTCTTGAAATGCCTGCTTCAAAAGCTTTTCTGCATTTTCAACAGCAGATGCGTTTTTGGAATAGGATATATCACCTGCTGAGAAAGAGCATATATCATCCTTTTCCGAGAGGACAATGCAGTAAAATGCCTTGACTGCACAAAGGTAAATAATTCGCTTGTCTTCTGTGCAGTTATTATCTTTCAAGAGCTGTTCTATGCTTTTTGCTGTGTTTTCTGCAACAGTGCTGTATTTTTCGGCTTCATCCTCATCCATTCCAAGCAGAACGGAAAGCTCTTTTATAACAGCTTTGGTATTTGTCATTCATAATCCCGTCCTTATTCAGCAAGCGCCAGAATTTTTATTGCGTCACTGTAAATAACAGAAAAGCCTGTAATGGTTGAAATGGTTGCACGCTCAAGCTGTCTGTCAATCAGCTTGTCAAATTCGGTCGTGATTCCCCCTGCCTGTACCTTTTCAAGAGCGTAGTTTTTGTCAACAGCACAAATTGTTTTGTCGTCAATTGCTGTTGACACAATGACCTTTGCACCAAAAGGTGTTACAATGTTGCCTGTTGCGTGGAAATCAAGTCCTGCATTTGCATCTCTGAATTCAGGCATAGCAAGAATATCTCTCAGGGTCTTTTTGCTTACCATAAGTGTTGTCATATTAAACTGATTAAAGCTCTCCCATAAATCCAGAAGATCGTTAAAAGTCAGCGCTTTGTTAGTTGACTGAATTGCATTTATATTGCTGTCCGCGCCGATTGCTTCAATGGACTGGTAAAATTCACTTTTTGCTATGAAATCACCAATCTGTTTTAAAACGGTGGTGAACAGGTCAAGCTTCTGGAATTTAATTGCTTCGTATGATGCAACCAGCATTTTGCCGTGCTTTTTAAGCTTGGTGAGCTTTTCACTGAGCTTAATGGTAAACTCGGGAAGGCTCTGTCCTTCATCGAGGTAGTTAAGCTCAAAATTATCAAGGTTTAACTGTGTCATTACAGAACGGTAATCCAAACTGTCAATTTCAGTTGTTGACGCAATAATTTCTGCAACGGACTCGTTATAGTCAAGTCCTGTTCTTACTGCTCTTGAAACATATTCGGGAAAGAGCGCTGCTGATTCACTTGTTCTGAAAAACTTGGATACTGAATCAGAGCCCTTGCCCGAAACCTTAATGTCAAATCTTTTAAGCTGTCTTTCATATGCATCAAGACCCTCGAGAGAGGTTCCCTTGTAGTTTTCAGAGGGGTCCAGCTCCTCCAGTGCTGCTGTGAATGATTTACCTGTAGTGTATAAGCTTTTTTCAAGCTTGATGTTGTCGAATGCCATAATGATTTATCCTCCTAAATTTTAAATTGGTTTACACCTGTGTTTGATTTTTCTGCATTAAGCTGAAGACAGACTGTGCTGTCTGCTGATTTCCTGAATGCCTTTTTGAATGCCAGAAGCTCTTTTGCCGTCATAACCTGTGCAACGCTGCTGAAGGTGTTTATGTCCATATCGGGCATTGCCTTTGAACAGAGGGCAATCACCTCTTTTGTAAGTGAGCTTTTGTATTCTCTGCCAAGCTCGGCTTCGGTATTGAGTTCTTCAAGCTCTGTAATCAGACTGTCAGCCTGTGCCTTCGTTAATACGAGTTCACTGTCACATTCCCTAAGACTTTTGATAATGGATGTCATATCTGTTTTTACTCCTTCAAAATTAAAGTGCTTTGTTACACCTGCTTCCCTTTGTGCAGGGACTGCCACAAAGCTGAATTCATATGCATCGCTTATGTTGTCAAGCACGGAAAAAGCTGTTTTGCCGTCATATGCTTTGCCATTGATATGCTCGCATAAGCTGTGTCTTTTATCGTTGCCGCAGATGGAGCAGGTGCTTGATTTTGCCGAGCAGGAGATGGAAACCTCCTTTTTTATTCCTGCCTCAATCTCGGTGATGAGTGATTTGTTTTCATCATTTCTCACCATATAGGCTTTTGCCCTGAGCTGATAAAATTTCATACCGTCGGCAGTCTTTTTGTCATAAACCTCCTCCAGCTCTGTTTCAAAAATTCGTGCTTTCTGGTTTTCTGCTTTCATTGAATGGTCAAAAATTCCTGTTTTTCCTACAAACAGCTCCTTCAGTGATTTGAGTGCATTCAGTGAAAATCTTTCGTAATCTCTGTCAATGTCATTGTTGCAGAGTATTACACTGAAAATATAAAGCTCATCTGCACCAAAGTCACTTCTTGTAAATTGATTGATTTTCTCTAAATCACTGTTTGTTGTTCCAATGCTTTTTTCAATATAACCCTGTGTCATATCAGACCTCCTTTCTTATTCTTTCAGCCTGAGCCATATACAGCTCTGCTCTTGCGCTGTTACACTGATCCTGCAGTGTGATGTCATCCCATATAACAGTAAGATTGCAGTTTATGCCGTTGACTGCAGAATAAATGCCGCCGATTTTTTTAATAATCGGTGTCAGTATTCTGCGGTAAGCCTCAAGCTCGGTTGTAAGAATATCCGCCTGCTGTGTGCTCATCCTTTCAGTGGATGACCAGCTAAGCCCCAGCATAAACGGCGGAAGACCTGTTTTTGCCACAATCTGCTCAAGAAGCTGTCTTACAGGTATTTCACTGTCCAGTATTTTGTTGTCTGCACCGATTACCTCTATGCTCACATCGCCCACAGCAACAAAATCCTTTACCTTTTGTGAATTCATAGCTTCCTGCCAGGCATCAGCGATTGCTGTGGCTTTTGTCTGTGCGTCATCATTATCAGCATTATTGCTACTCGGCTTGCACACAACAGCATATCTTATGTTGCCTGCGTGCTCCCAGTTTTGTCCTATGGTGTTATAAATTTTCATCAGTATATCACTGATAAAGGGCAGTCCCTCAAGCAGGCTTGTCCCGCATAAATCCCTTGGCTTGGGATTGAGAACCGAATAGAGAATAAGCTGAGGATTGACAATTTTATCTCTGTTGTTATAAAAATCAATGTCAATTCCGTTGCTGTTTCTTTTCAACTCAATGCTTTCAAGCTCGCTGTTGTAAAGGGCATAAATACCGCTGTCATTCAGTATAACTTCGCCAATGGCTGTGCCAAAGGTTAAAAGCTGGTTTAAGTAATTTGAAATGAATGCAGAAAGCCCTTGTTGGTTTCCGCCTACATTTACGCTGTCAAAAAAGCTGTTTATCTGTAAATCAAGTGTGTCATTGCCTGTTTCAAAATGAAAGCCGCCTGTCAGCCTTATGATTTTATGAATGGCTGAATCAATAATCGGTACAGCCTGTCTTAATTCCTGATACACTCTTGACATACTGTTCATCGGCATATATGTGCCGAGGTTATAATAGGGGTGCTTTGATATGGCTGATGTTTGAACAGCACCTGCTGACAGTGTGCTTTCTTTTTTCTTCTTTTTTAAATTGAATACACCCAAAGTCTAATTCCTTTCTACCGCAATGGTTACAAGGCTTTCGCTTTTCTGCTCTCTTTTCAGCACGGTTGAAACAAAGTAGCGAATGTCATCCATTGCATGGTCATTTTCTTTTTTCGGGGCATCCTTTTTTATACTGCTGTCCCAGCGGTAAACGGAAAATTCTTTCAGTGTGTCACTGCAGCTCGGGTAAAAGAATATTTCATCGTTTTTTAACGCCTGGCAAACTCTGTTGATACCTGTCAGCACATCATTATCCGCCTTGATGACTGTGAATTTTCCGTGTCGTCTGACTGTCTGAATAAAGGATGCCGCCGAAGGGTCAATAATAAGTGCCTTAATCTTTTTACCCTCTGCAAGCTTTTCAAGCTGTGTGTAATATTCCTCGTCAGTAAGCTGAATACCCTTGTCACGGCTGGAGTGATAGTATTCATCAACTCTGTACCAGCCATTACTGCCCCTGCCCCATAGCCCTAGTGAAAAGGGATTGACAGTACCGTAATCACAGGACAGATAGTATTCACTGAATTTGTCAGCACATCTTTTGACGTGACGGTCAAAGCTGAACATAGGGTAAACAAGACCGTCGGCAGTTACCCATTTGCCTTCTACAAAGCGTTCGTAAAAAGAACCTGAATAAAGCTTTTTATATCGGTTGATGACTGCTTTGGAAAGGGAAGGATTATCCTCCATAGTGAAATGCAGATAGAGCATATTCTTTTCATCACACTTTTTTATCCACTCCATATAGAACCAGTGGTACGGGTGCTCAGGATTGCAGTTGAAAAAGTATTTTGCATTTTCAAGAGAGCACCTTGCCAGTGCCTGCTCCACAAAGGAACGCGGCATAAGTGCCGCCTCGTCAAGCATAATTCCCCCAAGGGTCATACCCTGAATGAGTGATGCCGATGATTCATCCCTGCCGCCGAACAGGTAAAATCTGTTTGTCACATTCTGCCTTGTGATTTCGATATAGTTTCTGCTGATTTTATAGTCACAGATAAAGCCAAGCTCTGTCAGCACAGGCAGAAGGGGCGTTACAACATTTCTTCTCAGTGATGCAATTGTTTTTCCGCAAAGGGCAAAGGAGGTGTCGCTGAAGCTGTAAAAGGACCAGCATATGAACGAAAGGCTCATACAAAGTGTTTTTCCGCTTCGCACTGCACCGTCACATATGATTCCGTTTTTATTTTTCATTCTGCTGCTTTTGCACCACCAGTTCAGCACGGCAAGCTGTTTGGGAGAAAAGGGAACAAACTTATTCATAGCTGTTTTCCTCATAGGCTTTGGATGCTCTGTCCGTACTCTTTTCCAGCGCCTCATAAAATGATGCCGTCTGTGAATTGTCAGCCGTGCTGATAACCTGACCGAGCTTATCAAGTGCTTTAAGCCTGTCAAAAAATTTGATTTCCATACCTCCGCCTTTCACCCTCTTTATTTCACTGATATTGAATAAATCAAGCTGCGGCAGCTTTTCAATAATGCTGTCCTCACTCTCAAAGAGCAGAGAAACCGCATCCTGTACTTCACCAAAGGCTAAGCGCCTAAAGCCCTCACTAACCTCTTTTTGCGTGATTTTCTTTTTTCTTGGCGTATAATCATCTCCTAACCGATATTTTGAAAGTCCTGCAGGCTTTCTTTGCAGAAAAAAACTCCCTGCACTAACAGCGTGCAGAGAGGAAAATATAGCTAAAAGCAGCTATTTTATCAGACAAAAACAGCAAAAAATATTTATTTTTTTGATTTTATAGTTATTTTCAGCTATAGTTTATATTGAATATGGCAGTTTAATATAGTATAATATAAGAAAAAAGGAGGGGATATTATGTATTGTCCTAAATGCGGAACTTATATGGAGGACGGCAGTGTTCAGTGCACAAACTGCGGCGAAACTGTTGTTCAGGAACAGGCAAATCAGACAAATAATGATAATTATTATCAGCAGAATGCAGGTACATATTATAATCCACAGCCAAGTTCATCCCAGAGCTACTATCAGTATGACAGTCAGGCAAAGCAGGAGCAGATGATTGAGCAGGGTTATAAGGATAAGCTGTCAACAGCGAATACACTCGGTATTCTGTCTATTATTTTAGGTATAATCTTTTCACCTATTGTTGGTATTATCTGCGGAGCAATCGGCATAAGCAAGGTGAATGAGGTTCCTGATTTTGCACCATATACACCGCTTGCTCAGGAAAAAGCAAGATGCAAAAAGCTCAATGTGTTAGGTATTGTAATTCCGATTGTCCTTTGGGTAGTTGCAGTAGTATTTATGCTTATTGCAGTGTTTGCATTCGGCTTTGCAGCAACATCGGCAGCATTATATTAATATTCATTATAAAATAAAAATGCTTGTGGAAAACCACAAGCATTTTTTGTCTGTATTTGGTTTAATTACATCTTAATCTTTAAGGCGAGCTTCAAAACATTTTTTGCGGTGCGCTCAAGCTCGCCGCGTGTAATGCCGTTTTCTCTGCCAAGTGTTTTCAACAGAGAGCCGTCTGATTTATATTTCTTTTCCACGTGTCTGAAACCGCCGGGCATAAGCACATCCACCTGTGCTCTTACACGGTAGGCATTGTCCTTTATTTCAGGAAATTCAGGCGATGGTGATTTCTGCATCCACCAATCGGTCATTACATTTCCTGTGTAACCCCATTCACCCCTGAGCACAGTTGTAACAAGGTCATAGTTATAATGACTCCATACACCATTGATTTTGTTGTAGCTTGTCATAATATTAAGCGGACTTGATTCCTTAACACAAATCTCAAAGCCTTTTAAATAAATTTCTCTCAAGGCTCTTTCAGACAGGCGGGAGTCATTTTTTGTTCTCTTGAATTCCTGATTGTTGCAGGCAAAGTGTTTAGGGCAGGCTGATACACCGGCAGACTGAATACCTCTTACAAAGGCAGCCGCCATTTTACCCGAAACAAGAGGGTCTTCGCTGAAATACTCAAAGTTTCTGCCGCAAAGCACATTTCTGTGAATATTCATACCCGGAGCTAAGAGAACATCACTTTTGTGGAATTTCAGCTCCTTTCCCATAACAGCGGCAAGCTTTTCTGTAAGCTCTGTGTTCCAGCTGCAGGCAAGTGCAGTACCGCAGGGGATAAGCGTGGTGTATTTTCTGATTCTCACGCCTGCAGGTCCGTCGGTAGTAATGATAGGCGGTACACCCTTGTCACGCAGTGACGGGATAATTCCGCCAAATGCACCTGCATTGCCGATTACACCTAACTCGCTGTCCATTTTTCCCTGACCACGTGTCAGTGCCTCAAGCTCTTTATCTGTCAGCTGAGAAATAAATGCATCAAGCGTGATTTTTCCGTTCTTAACATCAGTCAGCTTGAAGCCCTTGTCACCCTTAAAGCCGATTTGCTCAGGGAGATTTTCAATAATTCTTTCTTTTAAAATGGCTTTGCCCTTTTTCAGTGCTTCACCTGTGATGGTTGTGAATGGATTTTGTACAGGGCAGACAGGGAGCAGCTTTTCAAGCATCTGCTCATCTAAATTCAACGTGCCTGCGGTTAGGTCAGCTTCAACACTGTTTCCGATATAGAAAGTATATTCACCCTTTTCAATTATGTATGAGCTTATGCTTTCATCATATGACGCAAAGTCATAAAGACTGATTTCAAAATCAATGCTTTCGCTTTCATTCGGTGCAAGGCAATTTGTTTTTGCAAAGGCTGCAAGGCTCTTTTTTGCTTTTTTCAGTTTGCCGTCAGGGCATCCGACATAAAGCTGTAATACTTCCTTGCCTGCTGTGCTGCCGATATTTTTAACAGTGGCGGTTATTTTTATTTTGTCGCTGTATTCAAAGCTGTCAGCAGATATTTCAAAGTCGGTATAGCTCAGTCCATATCCGAAGGGGAACAGAACCTTGCTTTTGTCAAAGGTTTCAAAATATCTGTATCCCACAAAAATATCTTCGGTGTAATTGTTGAAATCAGCATTGCCGAAATCCTTGGAGCTTGGGTAATCGCTATACTGAACTGCAATGGTATCCGTCAGCTTTCCGCTTGGGTTTGTTTTGCCTGTCAGAATATTTGCAAGGGCATTGCCGCTTTCCATACCGCACTGCCATGCATAAACCAATGCATTGATTTTATCACCGTATTTTTTGACCCATTCCATATCAATGATATTACCGCAGTTCATAATCACAATAACCTTTTTGAAAGCAGCGGTTACAAGGTCAAGCATCTTTATTTCGGTATCGGTCAGATAGTAGCTGCCTTTTTCAAGCTTGTTCTCCCTGTCCTCACCTGCAGCTCTTCCGAGTATGATTATCGCTGTCTGGCTTTCCTTGGCAGCAGTATTGACGATACTGTCGCTAAGCTCCATTTCAGGATAGTTCATAGGCCAGTGTCCCCAGAAGCCGTGATTAATCGGGTTGTTCTGACACCAGCTTTTGTATATGCCAAGCAGTTTTTCATTTAATTTTACATTATTGATTTTCAGTCCGTCAATTAAATTGATTTCATACGGCTGGTTAACGTCGCCGCCGCTGCCGTAGCCTACATAAAACCAGTCAATCTGGCATCTGCCGAAAACAGCAATATTTTCGTTCTGATTCAATGGCAATGCACCATTGTTTTTTAACAGAACAGTTCCTTCCTCGGCAGCCTTCAGTGCAGCTTCGGGCATATCGGGAAATATAAATTTTTTACCGTTTACGGTGTTCTCATCCTGCATAACACCGCTGCCGCTCAATTTGTCAATTATCTTCTGTACGGCACCGCTTATTTTATTTTTTAAATTCATCATTCATCACCTGCGTAAATTATATCATAAACAATTTATAAAGTCTATTGACTATGATAAAATAATATGATATAAAGAAAGTGTACTAAGCGTAATAATACAGATAATACAATTGGGGGAAAGGAGTTGGCTGGTGAGTGATGATTAATATTGATACAAGAAGCCGTGAACCTATTTACCTTCAGCTTGAAAAGCAGATAATCAAGCTTATTAACCTTGGTGTTTATGACATTGACAGTCCTTTGCCTTCGGTCAGGTCAATGGCGTGTGAGCTTGGTGTTAATCCGAATACCGTTGCAAAGGCTTATAAGGAGCTGGAACAGCAGCAGGTTATATATACGGTTGTAGGTAAGGGTGTTTATGTCAGTGTCAATAATACGGACAGAATTAAAAAGCTTGCCGAAGAACAGTTTAAAGCTGTATTGACGGAGTTAAAAAGCTGTGGTTTAAAGAGAGAAGAGGTAATTGAGATGGTTAACGATTTATGGGGAGGGGATAACAATGATTGAAATAAAGAATATTGTTAAGCTATTCGGTGATAAAAAGGCACTTGATAATATTTCATTTACCGTAAGTGAAGGCTCGGTATTCGGGCTTGTCGGTTCCAATGGTGCAGGCAAGTCAACCTTGCTTAGAATTTTGGCAGGTGTTTTTTATCCCGATGGTGGTGATGTGTTTATTGACGGCAGTAAGCCCTTTGAAAATCCTGCTGTCAAATGCCGGTGTGCCTTTGTTTCGGATTTCCCTTATTTTTATTCAGGTGCAACGCTTGATACAACAGCACTTTATTACAGCTCAGTTTATCCGGGCTGGGACAATAACAGATTTAATGAATTAAAAAAGCTCTTTCCGATAAATTCTGTTCAGAAAATTGCATCAATGAGTAAGGGTATGCAGCGTCAGACGGCAATTATTCTTGCATTGTCATACAATCCGAAATATATCTTTTTTGATGAAATCTTTGACGGACTTGACCCTGTTATCCGTGAGCTTGTTAAAAAGATACTGATTGATTATGTTGACAAAACAGGTGCAACAGTTGTTATCGCAAGCCATAATCTGAGAGAGCTTGAGGGCTTTTGTGACCATATCGGGCTGCTGCATCAGGGTGGTGTTTTGTTTGAAAGTGATATTGACGGTGAGCAGATGAGCCTTTACAGATATCAGTTTGTTATGGAAGAAAATGATTACAGTGATATTAAGCCGCAGCTTAATATTACAAAGGAATCACATCAGGGCAAAATGATTGAAATTACTGTTAAGGGCAATAAGAATGATATTGACGAAATCATAAACAGCAGGAATCCTATTTATGTTGAAAGCCTTCCTCTTACATTAGAGGAACTGTTTATAAGTGAAATGGAGGTAGCAGGTTATGACATCAACAACCTTAAATTATAAGGGCGGCTTTAAAGCCGTATTTGTAAAAACCTTTAAGCAGCAGCTGCCCGGTGCGATTGTTTTGATTTTTCTCTCCGTGTTAGTGTCGGTTTTCAGTGCAGCAAGCACTATTGTCAGCAACGCATCATCAATTTTTACCAACAAGTATGATATTACCGATGACGTTATTCTGCTGGTTAATTATTTTAGTGTAATCTGTATGATTTTCAGCCTGTTTCTGGCAATGCAGATGTTTAAGGAAATTTACAGCAAAAGAGCCTGTGACACCTTCTTTGCCCTGCCGATTAAGAGAAACGAGTATTTTCTTGCCAAATATCTTTACGGTGCAGTTGTTAATATTGTTGCTGTGGTTGTTATGGCGGCAATTAATATAGTTATACTTCTTTCGGCATCAACAAAGCTTGTGACCTATGTAATGGATTTTTCTGCATTTTTCAAGGTAGCAGCTGCATTTTTTCTTGATGTACTATGTGTTTATACACTGTTTGTTTTCTGTGCCGTGCTTTCAGGCAGAAGGGTGCAGTACTTCTTTTTCGTTATGATTGCCTTGTTTGCACCGGTGTGTATTACAACGGGTGCAATTGACGTAGTCAATAAAATATGGGGCGTAGATGCAAATTCCTTTATCGTTTCCGTTATTCATCCTGTGCAAAATATTCTTATGCTTTGGGAAAGCAGTGTTGAATATGCATTGTCAGCAGATAAGTATTTATACATCATTATAGCTGAGGCTGTTGAGACGATTGCTCTTTTTGCAGCAGGATATATTGTATTCAAGAAAAGAAAGGCTGAGATTGCAGAATTTACACCGTCCGGTAAAGCTTTACCGCTTATGTTTCTTGCATTTATTATAGCTGCAGAGTTTCTTCAGTGCGCTTCAAAGTTAAATTATTTTATTGCAGTGCCTTTGGCAATATTATTTTCTGTTATCGCAACTATGATTTTCAGCGGCGTTTTCTATAAAAAGATATTGGTCAAAAATACAGTATTAACCTTTGCAGTCAGCGGTGTGTTGTGCGTTTTGTTTGTGGGAATTGTAAGTTTTCCGAGTTATTCAAATTATGTTAAATATGTTCCTGAAGTTGATGAAATTGAAAGCGTTGAATTAATCGACGGCAGTGTAGGGCTTATGAATTATAGCAGTATTTCATATTATACCGATGCATTGTCTGTTTATGATTTTGAAACATCAGGCTCCTATAAATTCACTGCTGCAGAAAATATTGAAAATGCAATACAGCTTCATAAGAAAATAGTTGATGATGAAACCATCAAAAAGGGCAAGGCTCTGAACTCCGGTACATGGGGTGATATGATGCAGTATGACTATGAGTATGAAAACAGCTATGAATGCAGAATTGTGTATCATTTAAAGAACGGCAAAACTGTTACAAGAAGGTATGCAGTCCCTGTTAAAATGATTTCGGATGAAATGTTTGCTCTTATGAAAACTGAGGAGGCACTCAGTCAATTCGGTATTACCGCAATCAAAAGCGAGGACATAGTATACTCAACCTTTGAAAGTGAAATTTATTCTAAAGATACCGATGCTTACAATAAAGCATCAAAGAATATATCATTGCAGGAAACAGAAGAAATATTAAAAGCATACAAAAAAGATTTGTTAAGTGCAGATAAAACGCAATTCCTTGATTATCTGTGCCAATATACAAGCTATTATGTTGATTATTATAAAGACGACTATTATTATGAGGATCAGCCTGTTGATACTGAGGATATTGATTATGCTTCTGAAAACAGCTATTGGATTTATGTAATGTCCTTCACTTCAAATGCCGACGATGAATACCGTGAAAAAATAAAAGCTATGAGTGTTGAGGAACTGAATAAGCTCAGCAATAACAGTGAAGAATATTATGAAAAACTGACCTCAGATTCGTTATATATTAATACGAATTATAAAAACACCTATAAATATGCACAGTCACTGGGCTTGCTTGATTAAAAAATATCCCCTGCAGTTTGAACTGCAGGGGATTGTTGTATTGTAATGCTATTTCTTTTCTGCCAGCATAAACAGTCTTGGAAATCTGAACATAATTTCACCATTTGCCTGAACAGGGTATTCCTTTTTTAATTCTGAAAGAATATCCTTTTCAAATTCTTCTTTTTCCATATCATCAAGTGCGTCAAGATAAGGTCTTAGTGCTGTTCCTTTATACCATTCAATAATGCTTTGGTGCGACGGCATCCTGTGGCAGTATATCGTTTTCCAAAGGCTAAAGTCGGTTGAAATTTCAGACAGAATGTCGAAGTATTCACTTTCAGTGAGGGTATAGAATTCACGTGTGGAGGTAAAGCGTCCATTCCATTTTTCAGTCCGAATTACCTTTTTTATAATTCTGTGAACAGCCTGTTCCTCGTTAATTGGCACCTGTATTGCCATAATGCCGTTTGAGTTTAAAATGCTCATCATATCCTTTAAAAGCTTCTGATGGTTCGGTACCCACTGAATACAGGCGTTTGAAAAAACAATGTCAAATTTATCGCTCAGCTTTTCAAAATCCTTGGTTGCATCAAAAATCATAAAGTCAATATCGTCGTGTTCAGCCTTTGCCTTTTCAATCATATTCGGTGAAAAATCGGCACCGAGCACATATGCATCAGGGTAACGCTTTTTTAAAACTGCCGTGCTGTTTCCCGGTCCGCAGCCGATGTCGATAATTCTTTGCGGATTTTCAGCATAAAGCCTGCCGGCCAAATCAATTGACGGCTGTGTTCTGTCCTTTTTGAATTTCAAATATTGTTCACTGTTCCAGTCACTCATATGTTTCTCCTTTCATAATGCAAATAAAAAAATCGGGATATAGTAATATACCCCGATTTTGCAATTTATTAAAGCAGATTTGCCACAATGTCACCCATCTGTGAGGTGTTGACTGTTTCGAGTCCGTCCTCAGCAATATCAGGTGTTCTTGCCTGTGTTAATGCAGTGTCCACAGCCTTCTCAATAGCATCAGCTGCTTCGCTTTCATTCAGTGAATATCTCAGCATCATTGCACCCGAAAGAATGGTAGCTAACGGATTAGCCTTGCCCTGACCTGCAATGTCAGGTGCAGAGCCGTGAATAGGTTCATAAAGACCAAATGTGCCCTCTGCCAGTGAAGCAGATGCCAGCATACCGATTGAGCCGCTGATCATGGATGCCTCGTCTGAAAGAATATCACCGAAAATATTGGATGTAACAATTGTGTCAAACTGGTTTGGATTGCGGACAAGCTGCATTGCACAGTTGTCAACATACATATAGGAAACCTCAACCTCAGGGTAATCCTTTGAGGTTTCCTCCATAACCTTTCTCCATAGCTTGGAGCTGTCAAGAACATTTGCCTTGTCAACACAGGTGAGTCGTTTGTTTCTCTTCATAGCGTACTCAAAGCCTGCAACAACAATTCTCTTGATTTCAGGATAGGTGTAACGCTCGGTGTCATATGCACCTACAACGCCGTTCTCTTCATAGGTAGCTCTGTCACCAAAATAAATACCGCCTGTAAGCTCTCTTACAATAAGAATGTCAAGCTCATCACCAATGATTTCTTCCTTAATAGGTGACGCCGCTTTAAGGGGAGCAAAAATCTTTGCAGGTCTTAGGTTTGCAAAAAGACCGAGTGCCTCACGGATTGCAAGAAGTCCCTTTTCAGGTCTGATTTCACTTGGCAATGTGTCCCACTTAGGACCGCCCACTGAGCCGAGCAGAACAGCGTCGCTTGCCTTGCAGGCTTTCTCTGTTTCCTCAGGGAACGGCACGCCTGTTGCATCAATTGCAGCACCGCCTAAAAGCTGATAATCATAATCAAGCTTAAAGCCGAATTTTTCGCCTGCCTTGTCAAGCACCTTTATACATTCGTCAACAATTTCAGGACCGATTCCGTCACCCTTTAATACTGTAATTTTATAGTTGTTCATAGCATCCTCCGATTATTTTATGAAAATGTTTACAGCACATAATATTACTGCAAAAACAGTTAAAACAGTAACGGCAGTCAAATTTTTATTTAATTTGTCCGAAATGCTTTCTACTGTTTTGTTGCTGTTGGTTTTGATTAGTTTTATAAGGTTAACTAAAGCAAAAAACAGAATTATTCCGACAATTATTGAAAGTGCCGATACTAAAATAGAAATATTTTCCAAGATAAGCCTCCTTAAATCAGCAAACATCAAAAATGCCCGGCATTGTGTCATCACGCATTGTATCTTCTTGATCACGGTTGATAGCACAGATAATGCCCTTCATTGACGCATAGCTGATGTTGTGGCTTACACCGATACCGAAAACATCCTTGCCCTGCGGATTTTTAAGGTGAATATAGCTGATTGCCTTTGAGTCGGAGCCTACTGCAATTGCGTGTTCGCTGTAATCAACAAATTCATAGCCTGTAAGACCGATTTTGTTCATAGCCTGGCAGAATGCACCGATAGGTCCTGAGCCTACGCCCTCAATCTTTACAGGCTCATTGTCCTTATACTTAATCTCGCCTGTAAAGTGAACGGAGGTCATATAATCAGCCTCGTTTTTCTCTTCACTGATTTTGTAATTCAGCAGTCTGTAAGGACCGCATACATTTCTGTATTCTTTCTGGAACAGGTCAAAGATTTCATCGTTGTGGAGCTCCTTGCCCTTTTCATCACAAGCCTTCTGTACTACTGCACCGAATTCAGGGTGCATAGCCTTCGGCATTTTGATGCCGTAATCATTTGCAAGGATATATGCCGTGCCGCCCTTTCCGCTCTGTGAGTTGATACGGATAATCGGCTCGTATTCTCTGCCTACGTCGGCTGGGTCGATAGGAAGATAGGGAACCTCCCAAAGCTCCGTTCCGCTTTCCTCCATATACATTTTGCCCTTGTTGATAGCATCCTGGTGTGAGCCTGAGAATGCAGTGAAAACAAGCTCGCCTGCATATGGGTGACGTGGGGGAACAGTCATTTTTGTTGTTCTCTCATATATTTCTTTGATTTTATTGATGTTGTGGAAATCAAGCTCAGGGTCAACACCCTGTGTCCACATATTAAGTGCAAGTGTAACTAAGTCCACATTGCCTGTTCTTTCACCGTTGCCGAAGAGTGTGCCCTCAATACGGTCAGCACCTGCAAGCAGTGCAAGCTCGGCAGCAGCAACGCCTGTGCCTCTGTCATTGTGGGGGTGCAGTGAAATAATTGCTGCATCACGGTTTGGCAGATGACGGCAGAAGTATTCAATCTGGTCTGCATAGCCGTTTGGTGTTGAGCCTTCAACCGTTGACGGCAGGTTGAGAATAATCGGATTTTCCTTCGTGATATGAAGCGCCTCCATAACCTGACGGCAGATTTCAACAGCGTTGTCCATCTCTGTGCCTGTGAAGCTTTCAGGACTGTATTCAAAGCGGATATTTGTTTCGGGATTCGCTTTTTTCTGCTCCTCGGTCAGTTCATAGATAAACTTTGCACCCTTGACGGCAATATCAATTACACCCTGCATATCGGTTTTAAAAACAACCTTTCTCTGCAGTGTTGATGTGGAATTGTAAAAATGCACAATTACATTCTTTGCACCCTTGATAGCCTCAAAGGTCTTTTTGATAAGGTGCGGTCTTGCCTGTACAAGCACCTGAATTGTAACATCGTCAGGAATGTAACCGCCGTCAATCAGTGTTCTTAAAATTTCGTATTCTGTTTCGCTGGCGGAAGGGAATCCAACCTCAATTTCCTTAACACCGATTTCAACTAAGGTTGAGAAAAGCTCAAGCTTTTCCTGCAGGTTCATGGGGTCAACCAGTGACTGATTGCCGTCACGCATATCAACCGAACACCAGACGGGTGCCTTGGTGATGGTTTTGTCGGGCCAGGTACGGTCCGGAATGTTAATCGGCTTGAAGCCAACGTATTTTTCATACCCTTTTTTCATAATAAAAATCTCCTTTCATTTTGCGATGCATAGGAACAAAAAACAAGCCCCTATACAGTAATGTATAGGGACGTAATTATTATACGTGGTACCACCCTATTTCAGCAAATAAATTGCCCTTTAGCATCCATCAATGCCTTTGTTTATAACGTAACAACACGGCTGTTCCTATTGATTTCTATTCAAAACAGCGGCTCTGCAGAGAGCTATGCACCTAATAACCTGTATTGACTTTCACCTGCCGTCAACTCTCTGAAACGAAATTAGTAAGGTCTTTTTCTGCTTCATTGCCTTTAATTGGGTACTATTAAGTTGTATAAATATTATAGCAAATAAAAAATATTTGTCAAGAGCGAATTAAAGCAGGGAATATCCGTAGCCGTTAGCTATCGCATCCACCTTCTCACCTGCGGCACAGTGCGGGCAGCTATGGGGGGTGTATGCTGCATAGCCGGGTACATCGTCTTTGTTAAATATAGTGTTAATCTCCATGCCCTCAACCTTATCAATAGCAGAGAAAACGGATGAAATACCAACTACTCTGCCGCCGTAGTATGAAATACTTTCAACAGCTCTTTCAACAGTTTTGCCGCTGGTGATACAGGAAATTAAAATAACAACATCCTTTGAGCTGATAAGCTTCTTTAAATTATCACGGAAAATCAGATTGCCTGCTGAGTCGTATTCCGAGCCAAGCACGTAAACCTTGTTTTCTGGATTCGGATTAAGCATATTTGGTCTTGAAAGCTCGTGCGCAAGGTATGCTCCCAGTGCCTGTGTTTCATAAAGGCACAGAACCGTGTCAACCTTAATGCTTCTTTCATTGTAATACTGTGCAAGCAGCATCGCAGCATCAACAGAAACATCGTGGTTGTGCTTTATATCCGATGTGCCTATGTAATAATTAATATGGTTTGATGCCGAGATGAAGTGACCCGGCATTGCGTGAATGAATACCCTTTCGTCACGGTGTGAAGTTATTGTGTAAACAGGTTTATCCATATTGTTCTCACTGCCTTTCCTATCTTATTCTACTATTTTACAATAGTACGGCACTTTTTTCAATAAAAGGCGGTGTAAAAAATATTGGCAATAATTTAGTTAAAATAGACAAATGTTTTTTGTATATGTATGCTGAATTTTTTATTAAGAATAATTCACAATATCTGTATAGTAAATGATTTCTTTGTTTAATGCTTTTGCAAATTCTATTTCATTTTTGGTGCTGCTGCCGATAAAATTGTTTATATTAACAACTAAAATGGCATCTGATATTCTGATTTTTTCTTTATGCATTTTACCGAGGATTTCTTTTTCTTCATTGGTATATGCATCTTTACCAGTCTTTGTTGGATATGTAATGCTCAGCATACAGTTTCCTTGTAATGCCATTTTTTCTGTAATCTGCATAATTTCCTCTTTGAATTTTAAACTTCCGCACACTGTTATGATTTTCATTTAACTTTTTCCTTCATTACAAATTTCTGATTTTAGAATAATCCAAGTAAATTATAAACCAACAACCGCAGAAAAGCAATTGCCATTCTGCGGTTATAGAGTACATATTATTTAATCATTTATATCTATACTACCCATATCTGTTTCAGCGGTTAGCATAACAGAAGCAGTCGGTGTGTTGTCTTTGACATCACTGTCGCCCATAGAGGTTTTTGCATAGATATTTACTTCATTTGTTCTTTCAATATCAATGTCACCCATATTGGTTGTGGCATTTGAATTTGCAGTGATGTTTATTCTTTCAATCTCAATATTACCCATATTGGTGTTCAGGTCGAATGAGCCGCCAAGCTTTTCAGCCTCTATATTGCCCATATCATTATTGACTGTAAGACTGGTAACAAGCTCATTTTCTATTTCAACATTACCCATATTTGAGGTTATGCTGACTGAGTCCATAACCGTCGGAACGTAAATTACAATATCAGGACCGATAGATCGCTGAGCCAAGCCGAAAAGGTTCATTTTATCGAGCTTTGAGCTTGATATTTTCAGGGTGTTCCCGTCAGCCTCCGCATCAAAGCGGTCACTGTTTATTCCGTTGGCTGTGAGCCTGATTTTTCCGTCATTGCTGTTTTTTATTGTTATGTCGCCTGCGTCACTGTCAATGGTAATGTTCTTTATTTCCTCTGCATTATAGCTCTGGTCAAAAATTGTCTGCGTCTTTTTAGGAATAAATGCGCTGATTGAATGTGTTCCTGATATTAAAGCAAATGTAAATATGCCTGAAAGCAGCAGGGCAATGATACTGAGCAGAACAATCAATGTAATAAGCAAGCCTTTGTTATTTTTCTCCATCTTTACCACTCTCCTTAAGTGTTAATGCCAAATCTACAATTTTGCATACTATACCGTAAATGATCCATATAATCCAGGTCATATCCCATCTGCCTGTTAAAAAGCTGATTCCAAGATAAAAGCAAAGCGTAATGCCTGACAGAATACCTGTTATCTGCTTATATATTTTTTTCTGGCTTGTCATAACATTTTCAAAATCGTCATTGCCGTGTCTTTTCGGCTTTGACAGTGCACCGAAAACGATGAGCATTGTAGCAAGTGCGATGATAACAAAAAATGCGGCAGTAGATGCAGTGCTTCCGTCAAAAATTATAAGCGGTACTATTGAAAGTATATACATACAAACCGCTATTGATGTAAGTGTTGCAAATCTTTTTCTTCCGTTTGCTGATTTTTCATTTATTTCATTATTATTGCTGTCGTTTTGTACAGTATTGTTGGAATAATCATATCTGTTATCATAATTATATTCATTGCTGTCTGCACTGTTATTGTCACTGCTGACCTGTTCCTCAGTATAATTGTCCTGCTTTTTCCCTGTGAGAAGCTCCTCGGTGCTTATACCGTAAAGCGCACACAAAGGCAGTATCTTATCAAAATCAGGTGTTGACTGATCTGTTTCCCATTTTGATATGGTCTGTCTTGTCACGCCAAGCACTTCTGCTGTTTTTTCTTGTGACAGACCCTTTTCCTTTCTCATTTCGTATAGTCTGTTGCCTAACGTCATCTTATCACCTCAACACAAATATACCACATAAGACAGTTGCTTTCCAGCAATTTTCAATGGAAATTTTGTCAACTGAAGTTAACATTTTGATTTTTTGTCACTATTTCTCACAAAATACATATAGTAAGCTGAGGTGATTTATATATGTGCGGAATAGCAGGAATTTTATCTTCATCCATAGATTTAAGGGCTGAAAAGCCTGTAATTGAAAAAATGAGTGCATCATTGAAAATGAGAGGACCTGACGGAAAAGGGGAATACATTGACCGTGATGTTGCTTTAATGCACAGACGTCTTGCTGTTATTGATGTTGAAAAGGGTGCTCAGCCGATGCGCTTTGGCAATTATATCATTGTCTATAACGGTGAGCTTTATAATACTGACGAGGTCAGGGATATGCTCAAATCCTTTGGCTATAGCTTTGATACCCATTGTGATACCGAGGTTGTTCTCAAAGCCTTTGACAAATGGGGCGAAAGCAGTGTTAAAAAGCTCAATGGCATTTTTGCCTATGCTGTTTATAATGAAAAGGATAAAAGTCTTTATATTGCCCGTGACAGAATCGGTGTAAAGCCCCTTTATTATTCAGACAGGAAAAAGCAGTTTGCCTTTGCCAGCAGAATAAGCACGCTTCTGTGCGTGCCCGACATTAAGCCTGTGGTTGATGAACAGGGACTGAATGAAATCTTTATGCTCGGTCCAGCAAAGACAATAGGCAACGGAATTTTTAAGGATATCAAGGAGCTGCCTCCTGCCAGCTATATGACAGTGAAAAACGGAAAAACAGAGATTGCTTCATACTGGAAATTAACTGCAGCTGTTAATACGGAAAGCAGAGAGCAGGCAATAGAACATACTTATTCTCTTGTTAAGGACTCAATTGAACGACAGCTTGTTTCCGATGTTCCGCTGGCAACCTTTTTAAGCGGTGGTCTTGACTCCTCAATCATATCAAAGGTTGCTTCCGATTATTATAAGGGCAGGGGAGAGCAGCTGAATACCTTTTCTGTGGATTATGTTGATAATGATATTTATTTTAAAAAGAGCCTGTTCCAGCCGAACAAGGACAGTGATTATATCGGCTTAATCAGTGATTATATCGGTTCCGTTCATCATAATGTGGTGCTTGATAATAATGATGTCGCTAAGGCGCTGGGTGAGGCTGCAATAGCAAGGGGTGTACCTGCCTTTGCAGATGTGGATTCCTCACTACTCCTTTTCTGTAAAGAGGTAAAAAAGGACTTTACTGTCTGCCTGTCTGGCGAATGTGCCGATGAAATTTTCGGCGGTTATCCTTGGTACCACAGAAAAGAAATTCTGTTTGAAGAGGTTTTCCCTTGGTCAAGGTCTACGGCTGCAAGACGCAGTATACTGAAAGACGGCTTTTTACCGAAGGGTGAGACATATCTTAAAAATGCCTATGACAGCACCTTGTCGCAGGTTTCCGTTCTTGACAGTGACAGCCCTCTTGAAAAAAGAATGCGGGAAATGTTTATTCTCAATCTGAACTGGTTTATGCAAACTCTCCTTTACCGCAAGGATGTTATGAGTATGGAGGCATCCCTTGAGGTGCGTGTTCCCTTCTGCGATTACAGGCTTGTTGAATATGCGTATAATATGCCTTGGGAAATTAAGGCACTCGACGGCAGAGAAAAGGGAATACTGCGCAAAGCCTTTGAAAATGATTTGCCTGAGGAAATTGCATGGCGCAAAAAAAGTCCTTATCCGAAGACCCATAATCCTGTTTATCTTAAAGCTGTATCCGAACTCGCAGCGGCAGCACTTAATGACAAAACCTGTCCTCTTGGTGAAATGCTTGATAAAAAAGCGGTGCTTAATCTTATGGAAAATCCCGACAGCTTAACCGAACCGTGGTATGGTCAGCTAATGGCTGCGCCGCAGGTGCTTGCCTATATTTTCCAGATTTATGTATGGATTAAAAATTACAATGTTGAATTTGACATATAAATATAGTATAATCAAATTATATAAAAAATAAGGAAGTTAAAATATGACCAATGATGAATATATCAAAGCCATAGAAATGCGCCGCTCAAGGCGTACATACCGTTCGGTAGGTCTTGATGAGGGAACTAAGACGGTTATTAAAAATCTGGTTGATATTGTTAATAAAAATGCAGGGCTTGATTTCAGGTTTGTTGATGACGGCTCACCTGCCTTCACAATTTTCACAGGCAGGTTTTCAATGATTGCTGTCTGTGGTGACGATTCTGAAAAAATGCGTGTTAAATCCGGTTATTTCGGCGAAATGATTGTGCTTGAATGTGCCTATCACGGGCTGGGTACCTGCTGGGTAACAGGCACCTATAATGAAAACAAAATCCTTGAAATGATTAAAATTCCTAAGGAAACAAGACTTTACGGTGTAATTGTTATCGGCAATGTCAAGCCAAAGCTCAGCCGGAAAGAAAAATTAATGTATAATATTACCCATAAGCAGAATAAGCCTTATCAGAAAATGTTTGAGGTTTGCGATGAAAAGCTTCCCCCTTATTATGAGTATGCTATGAAGCTTGTAGAAAAAGCTCCGTCTGCTACAAACAGCAGACCCGTTCATTTTAAGTATGAAAATGGTGTAATATCCGGTTATGTTGATGAACCGTACAGTGATAAAAGTATAAGCTTCGGTGTTGCTCAGCTTCATTTCTGCATTGGTGCAAAGGCAAAGGGCGTCAGGGGAGAATGGGACAGCAACGGAAGATTCTGTACTGAAGACAGCAGGGTTATCAAATTTCCGGAAAATAATGAGGAGGAAAATTAAATGAGTAATGCAGCCGAGGGGAAAAAGTGGTCTAAAAAGAAAAAGGCTATAGTCATTGTTTTATCTGTTCTTCTGGCACTGATTGTTTTGGTGGTAGCTGTCGGTGTCTATGCGCTGAACGCATACTGCAAAACAGCAGATTACGATGTGCTCCAGACAAACCAGAATGTCACACTAATTGCTCATAGGGGAATGAGAAGTGTTGCACCCGAAAATACTGCTCCTGCTTTTGAAGAGGCAGGCAAGCACGGCTATTGGGGTGCAGAATGTGATATTTACAGAACAAAGGACGGCGTCTGGATTGTTTCACACGATTCTCATACATACCGAATGATGGATAAATCCGCATTTGTTGAGAAAAAGACGTACGACGAGCTTATGGAGCAAAAAGTTGATAATGGTGTCAATGTTGAAAATTATCCTGACCTCAGTTTCTGTTCGCTTGAGAATTATCTGAAAATCTGCAAGAATTATGGTATGGTTGCCGTTATTGAGCTTAAGGGCAAGAATAACACCGAGCATTATGATGAAATCATTGACCTTGTTCAGCAGTACGGCGTGGAGGCTGTATATATTTCCTTCCACTTTGAAAATCTTGAAAAAATCAGAGCGCTTACAGATGCTCCTGTGTATTTCTTGACGCAGAAAATCAGCGACGAGGATATTGAGCTTGCTCTCTCCCTTGATAACTGCGGTATTGATTTCAATGGTAATAAGGCAGAGAACTTTGAAAAGGGTATGATTAAAAAGTGCATCGAAAAAGGCTTAGAGGTCGGTGCGTGGACCATTGATGATACAGGAACACTTGATAAGCTTGTTGCTGAGGGTGTCACCTTAATCACAACAGATAACATTACAAAATAAAACAAAAAGACATTTCGTCGCTTTTTCAGACGAAATGTCTTTTTGTTTTTATAAAAACTGTCTTACATCAGTCACAAGTCTGTCCTCAATTCTGACAAGCCTGCCTGTGATGTCACGTGATTTTGTGTCTGCTGATTTGTATTGATTAAGGTATCGGCTCAGGGATTTCGTGCCCATATTACAGCCGTCGGTAATTAAATCAGCAACGGTTGTATCATCTCTGTCCATTGCCATTTTCATATTGGTTTTAATCCATGACATACCCTTTGCCATTGGATTCGGGTCCTTGCCTTCATCATTATGCTGATTTAACAGACCTGTAATTTCACTCTTGAGCTTTTCGTGCTCTGCCTTGCTGTCACGAAGCAGTGCCTTGAATTCAGTGTTTTTCACATCATCAATAACATCATCAATAGCAGAAATTCCCATTTTAATGCCTGAATCACATTCTTTTAAAAGCTTAACGGTATCTCCGTCTGCACCTGTTCTGTCCATAATATCACAACCTTTCGGTATAGTTATTACCATTTGAACAAAATATATTCGTCAATGGTATTTGATTTGTTAAATATGCTGAAAAAAGAAAAAATCAATAGTATTTGTCTATTTGTTATTGACATATGTCAATAATTGTGTATAATCAAAGGTGTTGAAACGATAATAAAGGGTGATGATTATGGCACGTCCCAGAAAGCATAAGCGAATATGCAAAACGCCTGAAATCAGTTCCTTTAATTCCAATGAAAATACAAAGGATGTTGTTGAAATTACAGTTGATGAGCTTGAAACAGTCAGGCTGATTGATTATAAGGGCTTGACACAGCAGGAATGTGCAAAGCAAATGCAGGTGGCAAGAACAACAATTACCTCTGTTTATGAAAGTGCAAGGTATAAAATTTCCGATTCTATACTGCAGAACAAGGAATTGAAGGTGAACGGCGGTGAATATGAGCTTTGTGAAAATTCAGGCTATTGCTGCGGTCAGTGCGGCAAAAGCAAGTGCAGGCACTGCAGGCACGGAGAATGTGCCAACTGTATCGGAATTTATCATGAACCCGGCAGAGAGTGCTTTGTAGTTCAGCATTAATTTATATAAATATATTTTGGAGGATTTATTTATGGAAGCATGGAGAGATTTTAAAGAAGGCGTTTGGTGCAATGAAATCAATGTGTCAAACTTTATCAAATTAAACTATCACGCATATAACGGTGATGCATCATTCCTTGAAGGACCGACAGAGAGAACAGAGGCTGTTCTTGCTAAGGTAAAGGATTTGCTTATTAAGGAAAACGAAAAGGGCGGTGTGCTTGATATTGACACAGATAAGGTTCTTTCTATCTTATCTCACGCACCGGGCTATATTGACAAAGAAAAGGATATTATCGTCGGTCTTCAGACAGATGAGCCTTTAAAGCGTGGTGTTTCACCATTTGCCGGCTTAAGAAATACAGTACAGGCTTGCCGTGCTTACGGCTATGAGCTTTCAGATAAAATCAAGGATGAGTTCACATACAGAACAACGCATAACACAGGTGTTTTCCGTGCTTATACAGATACAATGAAGAAGGCACGTCATGCAGGTATCCTTACAGGTCTTCCTGATGCTTATGCACGCGGCAGAATCATCGGTGACTACAGAAGAATTGCACTTTATGGTATGGATTACCTTATTGAGCAGAAAAAGCTCGACAAGAAAAATATGGGCAATGCAGATGCATTGACTGAGGATGTTATCCATAATCTTGAGGATTTGTCAAAGCAGCTTGACTTTATGAATCAGTTAAAGGGTCTTGCTCTTGACTACGGCTATGACATTTCAAAGCCTGCAACCACTGCTAAGGAAGCAATTCAGTGGCTCTATTTCGGTTACCTTGGTGCTATCAAGGAGCAGAACGGTGCAGCCAACTCAATCGGCAGAATTGCTGAGTTTATTGATTGTTATATTGAAAGAGATATTGCTGAGGGTATTCTTGACGAACAGGGTGCGCAGGAGCTTATTGATGATTTAGTTCTTAAGCTTCGTCTGGTTCGTCACCTCCGTACACCTGAGTATAATGATTTGTTCGCAGGTGACCCTGTTTGGGTAACTCTTGCACTTGCAGGTATTACAGGTGAGGGCAAGTCAATGTGCTCAAAGACCTCTTTCCGTGTTCTCCAGACTCTCTACAACCTTGGTCCTTCTGCCGAGCCGAACATTACCGTTCTCTGGTCAGAGCATCTTCCGCAGGGCTTCAAGGATTTCTGTGCACAGGTTTCAATTGACACCGATTCAATCCAGTATGAGAATGACGATGTTATGAGAAAAATGTATGGCGATGACTATGCAATTGCCTGCTGTGTATCCGCTATGAAGGAAGGTAAGCAGATGCAATTCTTCGGTGCAAGATGTAACCTTGCAAAGGTTCTTCTTATGGCTCTTAACGGCGGTAAGGATGAAATCGGTGCAGAGCAGATTGCTCCTGAAGGCGAAGTATTTGAAGAGGAAGTACTTGACTATGATAAGGTACTTGCCGCATACAAGAAATACCTTTCATGGATGGCAAAGCTCTATGTTAACACAATGAATGTTATCCACTATATGCACGATAAGTATGCATATGAAAGACTTATGATGTCACTCCACGATACAGATGTGGAAAGACTTATGGCTTTTGGTGTTTCAGGTATGTCTGTTGCAACCGACTCACTTTCAGCAATCAAATATGCCAAGGTTACGCCTATCAAGGATGAGCGCGGCGTAATTACCGACTTCAAGGTTGAGGGTGACTTCCCGAAATACGGCAACGACGATGACCGTGTTGACTTTATCGGTAAGTATATTATTGAATATTTCTATAAGGAGCTTTGCAAAACTCCTGCATACCGCGGTGCTAAGCATACACTTTCAATCCTTACAATCACATCAAATGTAATGTATGGCAAAAAGACAGGCGCTACACCTGACGGACGTAAGGCAGGCGAGCCGTTTGCTCCCGGTGCAAACCCAATGCACGGACGTGACTGCGAGGGTGCACTTGCTTCACTGAACTCCGTTGCAAAGCTTGACTATGCTTGCTGTCAGGACGGTATTTCAAATACCTTCTCCATTACGCCCGATACACTCGGCAAGGATAAGGCAGATCAGATTGAGCATTTAACTACAATGCTTGACGGCTATTTTGCACAGGATGCACATCATCTCAATGTTAATGTTCTTGACAGAGAAAAGCTCATTGCTGCAATGAATGACCCGACTCTCTATCCGTCACTTACAATCCGTGTAAGCGGCTATGCAGTTAATTTCAATAAGCTCACCCGTGAAAAGCAGGAAGAGGTTATTGCAAGAACCTTCCATACAGCAATGTAATCTGATTTTAAAAACCCATTGAAATCATTATGTTTCAATGGGTTTCGTGATATTATCTAAAATTGTAGGGGCGGATGTCATCCGCCCGAATATGAATACTTATTGTGAAGAGGTGCTTTGATGAAAGCAGATATTCATTCCTTTGAATCCATGGCAGCCCTCGACGGCGACGGAATAAGATATGCTGTATTTTTTACAGGCTGTCCGCTGAGATGTGCCTATTGCCATAATCCCGATACGTGGCATAAGTCGGGCAATTTCTGGGAAAGCAGTGACCTTGTCAAAAAAATAAAGCGTTACAAAACCTATTTTGTGAAGGGCGGCGGTGTAACCTTTTCGGGTGGCGAGCCCCTGCTCAATGCACCGTTTATCAATGCGTGCGGTGAGTCTTTAAAAGCAGAGGGTATTAATTATGCCGTTGATACCTCAGGCAGTGTGCCCCTTACTGATGATGTAAAAAAGGCTCTGCTCGGTGCAGACCTTGTTATACTTGATTTAAAATTTTATAATGAAGAGGATTACAGCAAATATACGAAAGGCACATTTCGGAACTTTATTGAAATCGGTAAATTCTGCAGTGATAACGATGTAAGACTGTGGCTGAGAACCGTTATTGTTCCGGGTGTCAATGACAATGAAAAAAGCATTGACAGCTATGCAGAATTTGCAAAGCAGTTTAAGTTTGAAAAATATGAGCTTCTTGCTTTTCATACAATGGGATTTTTTAAGTATGAAAATCTTGAAATCGAAAATCCCCTTAAGGATACCCCTGCACTTGAGCACACAAGACTTGATGAATTGCAGCAGCATTTGAACGATAGACTAAAATAATAAAACAGAATGCCTTGAGAAAAACTCAAGGCATTCTGTTTTATTACGCATTATAATCAGGCAAATCAACAATAATCGGCTTATGATTAACAGCAGGCAGGAATTTTTCAAGTAAATCCTCCGTTTTGATTTTCAAACTTGATGTGTTAACACAGGGGTGACAGCCCACAGTTTCACCCTCAGCAACAGGCTTGTCAATCAAAAGCTGAATGTGATTTTCAGTGTCATTCATAAGTCCTAAAACTGATACTGCACCGGGCTTGATGTTGAGATATTCCTCCATAAATTCAGCCCCTGCAAAGGAAAGACGTGAGCAGCCGATTTGCTTTGTGATATCTTTTGTTTTGAATGGTTTGTCACCGGGCATCATTAACAGATAAAATTCGGTTTTCGTTCTGTTGCATAAAAATAAATTTTTGCAAATCAAAGTCCCGAGTACCTTGTCAATTTCACTGCATATTTCCATTGTTTCAGCCGCATCGTGGTCAACGTGACCATATTCCATGCCAAGATTATCAAGCAGGTCATATACCTTTATTTCCTTTTCAAGTCTGCTGTTGATATCAACAGGTCGTCCCTTTTTCAGTTCCATAAAATTCTCCGTTTCATCAATGTTAATTTTATTCTATCACAAATCTGTTTTAATTTAAAGTACTGTATTTATATACAGTATAAAATAATATATTTACATTAAAGTAATAATGTGTTAAAATGAATTATTATTAATTTGTATTTATAGGAGGAGAAAAATGACAACAGCTCAAATTTGCATTATGATTTCTATTGTTGTTTATCTTGCATCGGTAGTTATCGTAGGTGTTGCTTATTCAAAAAAGACAAAGAATGTTGGCGATTTTTATCTCGGCGGCAGAAAGCTTGGTCCTCTCGTTACAGCAATGAGTGCCGAGGCATCTGATATGTCAAGCTATCTTCTTATGGGCTTGCCCGGTCTTGCTCTTGCGGCAGGTCTTGCTGAGGTCGGATGGACAGTTATCGGTCTTGCAGTTGGTACATATTTTAACTGGCTCATTGTTGCTAAGCTTTTAAGAAATTATTCCGCAAAAATCGGTGCAATTACCATTCCCGATTATTTCTCACTAAGGTACAGAGATAACAGCAGAATTCTTATGGCGATTGCCGCTGTAATGATTATCATTTTCTTTGTTCCTTATACAGCTTCGGGCTTCGCAGCCTGCGGTAAGCTGTTCGGCACACTTTTTGGTATTGATTATCATATTGCAATGGTTGTATCTGCAATCGTTATTGTCGGTTATACATCTCTTGGCGGCTTCAATGCGGCATCAATCACCGACTTTATTCAGTCAATTATTATGACAATAGCACTTCTTATCGTGCTTGTATTCGGTATCAAGCAGGCTGGCGGTATGGATGCCGTAGTTGAGAATGCAAAAAATCTCAGCGGTTATCTGAATATGTTCCAGGGCTATAATGCCGAAACGGATTCAGCAGGTACGTTCTCAGCACTTTCGGTTGTTTCAACACTTGCCTGGGGTCTTGGCTATTTCGGTATGCCTCATATCCTTCTCAGATTTATGGCTATTGAAAATCCGAATAAAATTAAAACCTCACGCCGTGTAGCTTCCGTATGGGTTGTTATTTCTATGAGCATTGCTGTGCTGATTGGTGTTGTAGGTATGTCAATGGTTAAATCAGGTGCACTCCCTGCATTTGATGACAGTGAAACCATTATTATTCAGATTGCGACTCTGCTTTCACAAAGCGGCATTGTTCCTGCTCTTGTTGCAGGTGTTATTCTTGCAGGTATTCTTGCATCAACTATGTCCACTGCTGACAGCCAGCTCCTCGCAGCTTCATCAGCGGCAAGTGAAAATATCATCGGCGGTCTGTTTAAGGTTAAGCTCAGCGAAACAAGCAAAATGATTGTTGCAAGAGTTACGCTTATCATCATTTCTGTTATCGGTGTTGTTATTGCGTGGAATCCGAATTCATCCGTATTCGGCATTGTTTCATTTGCATGGGCAGGCTTCGGTGCAGTTTTCGGTCCTGTTGTTCTGCTTTCACTGTTCTGGAAGCGTTCAAACAAGTACGGTGCAGTTGCAGGTATGCTTGTGGGCGGTGTAATGGTATTCCTTTGGAAATACGTTATTGCAGGTCTTGCTCCTGTTCTTAACATCTACGAGCTTCTTCCTGCATTTGTCATCAGCCTTGTTGTTAATGTTGTTGTTTCACTCATAACACCAAAGCCTGAAAAGGAAATCGTTGATGAGTTTGATGAAGTCAAAAAAATGAATAAAGCAAAATAAGCAAAAATATGGAAGGGCTTTCTCAATTTCGTGAGAAAGCCCTTTTTCATATTATTTAATTTCTTCAGTTACCTTTTTCAGCCATTCCAGCTCGGCACCGTTAAGGTAAGGTGAAATCGTATCAAAAACTTTTTTATGGTACGCATTCAGCCATTCTCGTTCATCACTGTTCAGCAGTGCAGTGTCAATTGCATCTCGGTCAAAGGGCACCATTGTCAGGTTTTCAAGGTACATAAATTGTCCGTAGCTGTTCTTTTTACCCTTTCTCACCAAAACAAGGTTTTCGTGCCTTATACCAAAATGGTCTTCAAGATAATACCCCGGCTCGTTTGATATAATCATTCCTTCTTCAAGAATATAATGCTTAGGGTTGGCAGAAGCATTCCAGTAAATTCTTTGCGGTCCTTCGTGAACGCTCAGCAGATAGCCCACACCGTGACCTGTTGAATGGTTAAAGTCAAGTCCATGCTCCCATAGCGGATGCCTTGCAAGGTAATCCAGATTTTCACCGCAGATACCATATTTGAACTTAGCAGCAGCTAAATTCAGATGACCCTTTAAAACGAGGGTGAAAGCCGTTTTTTCTTCCTGGGTCAGCTTGCCAAGGGCAATGGTACGAGTAATATCCGTTGTGCCCTCAAGATAATGACCGCCTGTGTCGGTCAGGCAAAGTCCCTTCGGTTCCATTCTTACGTTTGTTTTTTCCGTTGCTTCATAATGAACAATTGCCCCGTGAGCACCGTATGCAATAATCGGCGCAAAGCTCGGACCAAGATATGTTCCGTTTTCAGCCCTGAACTGCTCAAGCTTTTCAGCAGCACTTAATTCAGTGATGTTTTCCTTGTCTGTATTGTGCTTTAACCAGTAAATAAAGCGTGTAACTGCCATACCGTCTTTAATGTGTGCAGCTCTGATATTGTTCATTTCAGCAGGCGTTTTAATTGCCTTCATCAACACAACAGGGCTTTGATTGTCAATGATTTTTGTGTTTTCGGGTATACTTTTGATTACACAGTAATTCGCAGTATTGCCGTCGAGCTGCACAATTTTATCATTGTCGGTTTCGCTTATCAAGCTGTAAAAATCATTGTAATCCGCAAGGCTTATGCCGTCATTTTCAAGCTGTTGAATCATCTCATCATTCAGTATTTCTTTGTGAACACAGAGTGTTGCTGATGACTTTTCTATAATCATATATGCCAGAAAAACAGGGGTACAGGCTATATCATTACCTCGTAAATTCAGCAGCCACGCAATTTCATCAAGAGCGGTCAGCAATAAAATATCTGCTCCTGTTTCTGCCATTTTTTCACGGATGCTGTCAAGCTTTTCTTCCTTTGAAAGACCGGTATATTTGACATCAAGCTCCCATACGGGCTCTTTTGAAAGCGGAGGTCTGTCTGTCCATATTTCATCGGCTAAATCAACCTGATAAGATAATGTAATGCTTTTATCTCTTAATGCTTCAATCAGCTTGCAGGCAAAGGCATTGTTTACAGTTCTACCGTCAAAGCCTATTGTATCGCCCTCATTAAGACTGCTATAAAGGTATTCCGTTATGTCAGGCACATTTGGCTGACCTGATTTCATCAGCTCAATTGAACTGCCCTTTAACTGCTCTTCAGCTTGTATGAAATATCTTCCGTCGGTCCACAGTGCAGCCCTGTCCTTTAAAACAACAAGTGTTCCTGCAGAGCCTGTAAAGCCCGATAAATATTCACGCACCTTAAAATATTTGCCGACATATTCTGATGAATGAAAATCATCCGTCACAACAATGTAAGCCTGTATATTTTTTTTGTACATAAGCTCTCTTAAAGCATGAAGTCTTTCTTTAATACTCATAAGATTTCCTGCCATTCCTTTTCACGGAAACCGCAAAGCACAAAATCGTTACCTATAAGCAGCGGTCTTTTTACAAGCATACCGTCTGTTGCCAGAAGCTGAAGCTGCTCATCCTCGCTCATTTCAGGCAGCTTGTCCTTTAACTGCATGGATTTATAAAGCATACCGCTGGTGTTAAAAAATTTTTTAAGCGGTAATCCGCTTTTTTCATACCATTCTTTTAGTTCATCAAAGGTAGGATTGTTTTCCTTGATGTGCCTGTCATCATATTTTACTCCGTTGTCATCAAGCCACTTTTTAGCCTTCTGACAGGTTGAGCATTTCGGGTATTCAACAAATAACATATTATATCTCCTTTTATAGTATCATTTCCATATATCCGCAGGTGAATGAGAAAAAGTCAAACTTTTTAGTATGCGTGTGTATAAATCCAAAATCCTCATACCATTTTTTCAGTTTGCTGTTTTCTTCAACAATGCTGATATTTATTTTTTTCAGATTTTTTTCTTCAGCAACATTTACAGCGTGTTTTAATAGCTGTGAACCGTTACCGCTGTGTCTGTATTGAGGCAAAACACAGAGATTGTTTATTTCACATTCGTTGCCATATATATCAAGCGAATAGTATCCGATTATCTTTTCATTCTCAAAATCTGCAAACATAAGACGCCCGCTGTCTAATTGTGCTTTCAACTTTTCATAGTTGGTTGAAAAAAACACATAGTTTGGCGAATTTTCAAATGTAATATTAAATTCTTCAGCAATGTCTTTAAAGCTCTTTTTAATTACCGAAACACATTCATCAATTTCAGATTGATTGATTTGCCTTATCATATTTTGTGCTCCTTATTAAGTTTATAAATTATATTATAATTCAAAAAAGTATGAATAGCAACAAATAAAAAGAATGAGTGCATTTACACCCATTCTTTTCGCTTACTTATCAAAGCTCGGATTTGTCATATAATAATTTTTGCTGTCCAGTCTGTCTGTTACCAGCCTTAAACCTTCACCTTATCACCAATCTTGTAAAAAATTATGACCGATAGCTCAAATCATAACTACCGATTTAATTGCAGTTGCCAAGAAAAAATCGGACTGTAAATAGTGATATGATAATTAATGCAGTTGTTGATACTCTTGCTGTTTATGTTTCTTAAGTTCATCTTTAATACTCTGTATCAACATAAATAAATTATTTAAGTCAAGATATTTATCAGCGTTGTATTTATATCCTTTTATAGTTAAACTGCCGTGTTTATATGTAACTTTGTCATAAGGAACAAGTGATTTCCTTACTTCCTTTTTGGTTTCACCATTCTTTTTTATTGTAATTTCAATTCTGCCTATACCGACGGTCGTGAAAATCAAACTATCCAAAACAGTGTTGTTTGCAATAACAGCTTCTCCATTGTTATCAAGAACAGCAAGAATTTCGTTTTCTTTAATCTGCGTTCCTCCCACTCCCAGAATAACATCATATTTGAGTTTTGATGTTTGGTAAGAACGGATTTTTTGGTCGGTAGATGCATTTTCGCCAAAAATTATCATATCAAACGAATTGGAATTTATAATTTTATCAGCATAATCTTTAATCATGCCCTTGAGTTCTTTTTTCTTTTCAATTTCTTCTTTATTTTGAATATTATCTATCAGCGAAGGCAATGTTTTTTCATATATATGATAGTTGCTGTATTTCGCAGATAAGATAATATTGTTTTTTCTGCAAAACTTATATAACACTGTTTCCGATTCTGATAATTCCAAAAAGTTGTCTATTGAATATATTAAATTTTTTAGGTTTGCGATAAGTTGCTCGATATAGTTGTTTGCAAATTCATTAAAATTAATTTCTGCAAGCAGTTTTTTGATATCTGGTTTTTGATTATCTGATTCTCCGTATATTAGTTCGGTCAACTTCTCGATAGCGGTTTTTTCTTCACTTCCATTACTGTAAATTTTTCTCTTAATAATTTCTACGTCCGTTTCTTTAAGTCCAAGGTCATTGATTCCGTCAATCATATTGTTAAGAACATCAATAGCGTTATCGGGAAAGCCGGTTTCTACAGACAATCGAATAAATTCATCAATATTATTTATAGATTTGTCCTTTCTGTTCGTGTTCTTTTTTGGAATACAATTATCAAATTTTTCATTGTATCTATTTGCATAAATTGCTATCACATCTCTATATTCTTTAAATAGAATCTCTTTTTGCATGTCAATATAATCATTTATTATAATTTCGAATTTACGTGGGGCATCATTTTTATTTTCAAGCAGTTTTTGATCAATCGGCATTTTCAGCAAATAATCTTGATTTGGAGAAATCAAAAGTTTTAAGGAGTTATACTCAAATCTTGCATTGCGGTTATTTAACAATGCTTCTGATACATAAATACAACTCAATAACTGTGAATTTGCTTTTTGGTTATAGCCTTCTACAATAAGTTGTTTGAATATAGGTTTTGCATCTTCCACTGCGTTTATTTTTAAATATGATATTGCACAAATTTGCAGCACATCGCAGTCACCGCCGCATTTTGAAATTGCTTTTTTTATTAAAGCACTTATTTTAGTTTTATCTTCATTTCTTACTGTTAATAATTCCGCGTGTTCTATATAACAGGAAGATGCAATTAAGTCTTCTCTTAAAATGCTGATATTATCAAGTTCTTCAAATTTGCTAAAGTGCTCAATTGCAAGTGACTGATATTTATTTCTATCTTCTTCTGATATATTTAATTGATTGTCAGCAGAAATCATGTTTGCTGTATTTCCTAAATAATACCAAAAATACGGGTAAGCTTTAAAATTATCGGCAATAGATGAGAGTCTTTCGTATTTCCTTATATAATTTTTGTCCATTAAAATATGGTCATATTGTTTTATTTGTTTTTCGGTAAGACGATATTCTTCCGGAAATTGATATTTATCGCTTAATCTCCATGAAGCATCAAAAAGCTCTCTGCGAATGCCGTTGAATTGCTCAATTGCAGATTTTTGGAGTTCCCAGTTTCTTTGGTCCTTTTCAATTGTAGCATCGTTCTTATTTTTGCGGTAATTCATATATCCAATGCCAACTTGTGTTGCAAGAGCAGCAATCATAGCATAAGGATTTCCCGTTGCAAGAATAACAGCAGGGTTTGGCATTGAACCCCAGATAGCATTTTTTAATTTGTTTTGATATTCTTTTTCAATAATTTCTTTCTCTTTTTCCTGTATTCTAAAAAAAGTTATCGTGTCAAGAAGCAGTTTTAATGTTTTTAAGAGTGCTTCATCCTTAATGATTTTTTCCAAATTCAAATTGTTAAGAATAGCTTCATATTCTTGTTCAAGAACATAAACATCATTATAATCAATGATTTGTGAAACCGATACTGTGCACATATTCAGTGCATAGGCAGCTTTTTTCTTATCAATATCATTTATTTGTTCAGTTGTTTCATTTTTAATTGTTTGAACTGGAGCTTTTATGGAGGCTAATTGTTTTGCTAAATATTCTCTGTCTTTTTGCATTTGTTCTGCAAAAAAATTTCTGTCATCCTGTGCTTGCTTTGCTAATGCTGTAATTTCTTTATTTTTCCTAAACATATAATATTCTCCTTATACGAATAAATCCAATTCCATTGAAATTGGAACATGATCTGATATTTCTCTATGGTATTTAACAAAATCACTCTTATAGTATTTTTCGACTGCCTCAACTTTACTGCTTTTTAATGTTATTACATTTTCATATGCACAATCATAAGAAAAGTGATCAAAGTTATTTGAGTATCCGTCACAGACCGTATTTCCATTTTCATCACTGACCGGTCTCTTTATAGTTGTAAGTTCATCTTGAACCGTAATAATGGTTTTTGTGATTCGTCCGTTATCTATGTAAACTGTTTCGGCAAGATAAGGAGAAGTAGTATATTCTCTGTTCAAGTTTAAATTATAATCACCAAGAAGTATTGTGTAGGCCGGCATATTGTTCCCATATCTGCGGTCGGAAATATTATTGTAAATACTTTTTATAAGTATATCAAACTCTTTTTTTCTGTCATTTACAACACTACCATATAACATGTGAGTATTAATTAACCTTATTTCAAAAAAAGAACCACCTGGTAATCCGTTTGGAGAAAAACGAGCATAATATGGATTCCTAATCAATTCACCATATGTTTTAGAGTATTGTTTCCATATTGACGGATATGTAAAATTGCCGTCTTCTTTTTTTACTAAATCAATTCTGCGGGAATTCCATATGTAGGCATATCCCTCTCCGCGTCTGTCTTTCATTTGAGTGATTGGAATTTCAAAAGTATATTTCCATGCAAATCCTAGATACTTAAGGAGTAGTTTTAGGGTATTTTCTGATAAAACTTCTTGCAAAGCTACAATGTCATAGCCCTCACTTCTGATAATGTTGGCAATGCTATCAAATGATTTTTTTATATCTTTATTAGATTGGTAGTTAAAATTACAAAGATTAAAAGAACCTATTTTGTATCCCATACAAATCTCCCTTTAATTATATATAGTCATTGTATCATAAGCGGTATATTTTATCAATGTGTTTTCATAATATTGCTATATTGCCATTTGATATAAATAATCATTTTTATTGACAATGACTCACTAATAAAATATCATATAATTATGATTAAGATTATGTTTGTGTGCCACGGCAACATTTGCCGTTCGCCGATGGCTGAATTTGTGTTAAAAGATATGGTTAAGAGCAGAGGGTTGGAGAATGATTTTGTAATTTCCTCTTCTGCCACCAGTACAGAAGAAATATGGAACAGTGTGGGCAATCCTGTTTATCCGCCTGCAAAGGCTGTTCTTGAAAGTCACGGTATTGACCCAAGCGGTAAAAGAGCCGTTCAGCTTAAAGCAAGCGATTACGATAAATACGATTTGTTCATCGGTATGGACAGTGCCAACATCCGCAATATGACTCGTATTCTCGGCGGAGATAAGGACAGCAAAATCCATAAACTGATGGAATACACAGGCAGCAACGCCGATGTTTCCGACCCTTGGTACACCCGTGATTTTGACAGGTGCTATAAGGATATTTATGCCGGTTGCAAAGCGTTGCTTGAATCTTTTAATCATTTTTGATTTAATTACAGGAGAAAAAATGACTGAAAAATATATCATGAGTGAAAATCATATTCCTGACGGCATTCTTCACGATCAGGATTTATACAATGTTTCTTATATTGATAATGTGTTGACATTAAGCTTTGAAACGCATTTTTATCCGCAGGATTATACTGATACAACCTTTGCTGAAAAATATAAAGATTTTACTAAATGCCATATTAAATGCAAACTTGAAGATGAATTATTTTGTGATGTTCATTTAGAAACTTCCATTGATAAAAACAATAATTACAAAGGTAAAATTATTTCGGTTGAAGAATTTACAGAAATAGCAAATAAAGAAATAAAAAAACGAAAAGAGAAAAATTATTGGGCTTGGGAATACAGCAATACGAATGTTTCTCCGAACATAAGAAACTTAGCTATTGAACTTCACATTTGGCTTAAATACAAAAGAGTTGTTTATAATAGTTGTATTTTAGTGCTTAATACAAATGAGATTGAGTTTATTTGGGAGTAGATGATGTTAGCTTTAAGACATTATATGGATAGTGATGCCCGTGAAATAACACAATGGCTGAAAAACGAATATGCCTTTCGTCAATGGAGTGCGGACAGATATGAGAGCTATCCGATAACTGCCGAGGATATGAACAGTTACTATACGCAGTATAGTGATGAGGATTTGTGTAAATTAACCGCTGTTGACGAAAACGGAATTATCGGACATCTTACAATACGATTTATTGATGATGAAAGAAAGATTGCCCGGCTCGGTTTTGTAATCGTTGACGACACGAAAAGAGGACAGGGTTATGGAAAACAGCTTGTTTTGTCTGCATTGAAATATGCCTTTGAGGAATTAAAGGCTGACAAAGTAACGCTGGGTGTTTTTGAAAATAATACCCCTGCCATTCAATGCTATCTTTCCTGCGGTTTTAAGACAGTTGAACAGGAAATACCTGAAAGTTATCAGTGTATGGGTGAAACTTGGAATTGTATTGAGATGGAAGTAATCGGATAATTAATGAAAATTTTAATTGATGCAGATGGTTGTCCAGTTGTTAAGCAGACAATCGAAATAGCAAAAGAGAATAAAATTGAGGTCATTGTATTTTGTGATACAAGTCACATTATAAACAGTAATTACGCAAAAACCGTAACCGTTTCAAAGGGTGCTGACAGCGTTGATTTTGCACTTGTCAATCAAGTTAGTCGAGGCGATATTGTCATTACGCAGGACTACGGACTCTCTGCAATGGTGCTGTCTAAAGGCGGTAAGCCTATTACTCAAAATGGACTTATTATCAATGACAGCAACCTAACAATGCTTCTCACCACAAGGTATGAATCAAAGAAAGCAAGAATGGCAGGTGCACGCCTGAAAGGTCCAAAGAAAAGAACCAATGAAAACGATAAAGCATTCATTGATTCATTGAATAAATTATTAAAGGGAGAATAATTATGGAGAAGGCTATTGAGAGAACAAAAAAATTATTGTCAAACTGGTGTTGCGATGAATTAAAGGAAGCAGCTCAGAATTGGCTCGATTCTATCGGT
>DKYL01000087.1:24609-37239 GCA_002493325.1 Ruminococcaceae bacterium UBA7101 | reverse complement strand
TGACTTCGGCTATTTCAAACCGCTGAACTTCTCTTTCGAGGTTGAGCCTGTTGTGAATGAATAATAATATATAATTCGATTAAAATCACGGACATTTCGGTCCGTGATTTTTTTATAAAAAAATGAAGGTCAAAAAAAGTCAAAAAAGTTATTGACTTTTACTGACCTTTGTGCTATTATAACAACAGAAGGTCAAAGAAAGTCAAAGACAAATACAAAAATCTGACCTTTGACCATAATAAAGGAAGTGATTGGAAAATGAAGCTCAGTGACGTTATCGCAGATATGATACTTGAAATGTTTGATGATGAAACGCCTACCGTTCAGATTCAGCGTAATGATCTGGCGGCACAGCTTGGCTGTGTACCAAGTCAGATTAATTATGTAATTACCTCACGCTTTACACCTGAACAGGGTTACAGAATTGAGTCAAGGAGAGGCGGCGGCGGTTGTATTATGATTACACGTGCCACAAAGGACAATGCAATTCTTTCACTGATTAATTCAATCGGCAGTGAAATTGATGAGAAGAATGCAAGAACGCATATTTATAATCTGAATTATCAGAACCTTTTGAGTGACAAGGCAGGGCAGATGATGCTTGCCGTTATCAGCGATAATAATTTTAAGGGACTGCCTGAAAATGTGAAAAATCAAATCAGGGCAAATCAGTTAAAGCAAATGTTAGTGACATATTTTAGTTAATATAAGGAGTGATTTTTATGTTATGTCAGCATTGTAACAAAAACGAAGCAACAACACATATCAAAAGAAGCATTAACGGTCAGAGGGAGGAAATGCACCTTTGCAGTGAATGTGCAGCAGAGCTTGGTGTAATGGAGGAGTTCAGAATGCCGTCAATGAATGAATTTTTCGGTGACAGCTTTCTTGGCAATTTCCTCGGTGCAGGCGTTGCGGCAATGAATTCGCTTGCAGGTGTTGAAAGATGCAAAACCTGCGGTTCTTCCTTTAACGATATCGTTAAAAGCGGACGCATCGGCTGCAGTGACTGTTATGAAAAATTCAGTGACAAGCTGGAGCCTTCCATCAAAAAAATACACGGCAAAACAAAGCATATCGGCAAATTTGTTACCTATGAGGAGGCAGTTAATGCACCTGTGAATGAGGAAAAGCCGAATGAGCTTGAAGACCTTAAGAAACAGCTTGATACAGCGATTAAGGAACAGCGCTTTGAGGATGCGGCAGTTCTGAGAGATAAGATAAAGGAAATGACGGAGGGCAAAAATGAATAACTGGTACAGTACAAGCGGTGAAGGCTCAGATGTATGCCTTGCTTCAAAAATTAAGCTTTCAAGGAATATAAGCGGTATTCCGTTTCCCATAAGAATGAGTGATGAGGTAAGAAAATCAGTCTGCAAAAAGCTTTTTGCCTGTGTTCAAAATTCAAAGCTTGCAGGTGAATTTGATTTGATAGAGCTTGATAAGCTGAATACAATTCAGAAAATTTCATTGGCTGAAAAGGGAATTATCAGCAAACAGCTTGCGGCACAGGAAAGCTATGGTGCGGTACTTCTTTCAAAGGATAAGAGCATATCCGTTATGCTTTGTGAGGAGGACCATATCTGCATAACTGTTATGAGCGGCTGCGACAATATTGATGAAGCCTTTAAAAAGGCTGATGAGCTTGATAATATTTTTATCAAAAATATGCACATTGCCTTTGACAACCGTCTTGGCTTTCTTACATCAAATCCTATGAAGCTCGGCACAGGTATGACAGCAGCATATATGCTTCACCTGCCCGGTATATGTGAAAAGGGAATGCTTTCTGCACTCAGAAATATGGTGTCAAAGCTTGGATTTTCAATCAAACCTGTTTTTGAAAACGGCTGTTTTTATGAAATTTCAAATGACATCAGTCTTGGCATAACCGAGCAGAGTGCAATTGAAAATCTGAGGGCAATATACCAGCAGATTTCAAGGCAGGAAAAGGTCTGCCGTCAGGATTTAATTGACTATGGCAATTATGAGGATAAAATATTCAGAGCTATGGGCACACTGAAAATGGCAAGGCAGCTAAGCACAGAGGAATTTTACAGTCTGTTATCCCTTGCAAGATTAGGTATTGCAATGCATATATTTGACAATAATGAAGGTATAAGCTACGAGAAGGTAGGCGAAATGCTTTATTCACTCGGCACAGCTTCCATTATTGCCGATACCAAGGATGACAGCTTTACTGCTGATGATGCCAACAAGCTTCGTGCCGGTTATATTAGAAAAATTCTTGATTAGGGATAATTAATATTAGTTATCCCTGTATGGAGGTATAACTATGTACAGATTTAATTATTTTACACAAAAAGCCAGCGAGGCACTGAACCTTGCGATTAAGGCTGCAGAAAACTTAGGTCATAACTATATCGGCAGTGAGCATATACTGCTTGCACTGGTAAAGGAGGGGGCAGGTGTTGCCTATTCCGTGCTTGACAGCAAGGGCGTTGCCGCTGAGGATATAGAGAAATTTATCAAAAACAATATCGGTGCGGGTAATCCTACAAGGCTTACACCTGATGACTTTACACCGAGAAGCAAAAGAATTCTTGATGTTGCTTTTCAGATAGCAAGGAGTATGCTCCATTCCTTTGTTGATACCGAGCATCTGCTTTTAGCCCTGCTGAAGGAGGATGATTCCTATGCTGTAAGATTTCTGAATTCAGCAGGCATTGATGAGAATCAGCTTTTTGAACAGGTGGTTTCCTCTGTGGGCAGAGGTACATCACCCAACACAGAGAGCGGTCGCAGAGGAAGAAATGCTAAGTCAAAAACGCCTACTCTTGATGAGTTTGGAAAGGATTTAACAGCACTTGCCAAGGAGGGCAAAATTGACCCTGTTATCGGCAGAGCAGAGGAGATTGAGCGTGTTATTCAGATTTTGTCAAGACGAACAAAGAATAACCCTTGTCTTATCGGTGAGCCGGGTGTAGGTAAAACAGCTATTGCTGAGGGTCTTGCACTTAAAATTGTTAAGGGCGAGGTGCCTGAGCTTTTAGCAGATAAAAAGCTTGTGGCTCTTGATTTAACCTCTATGGTTGCAGGTACAAAATACCGCGGTGACTTTGAGGAAAGAATAAAAAAGGCAATGGATGAGGTTGCAGGTGCCAAGGATGTTATCCTGTTCATTGACGAGGTGCACACCATTATGGGCGCAGGTGCTGCCGAGGGTGCAACCGATGCTGCGAACATTTTAAAACCCTCTCTTGCACGTGGTGAAATTCAGGTTATCGGTGCAACTACAATTGATGAATACAGAAAGAATATTGAGAAGGATGCCGCTCTTGAACGAAGATTTCAGCCTGTTACAGTCGGTGAGCCTACCGAGGAGGAAACTGTTGAAATTCTGAAAGGTATCCGTGATAAATATGAGGCGCACCACAAGGTTAAAATCAGTGACAGTGCCATCAGGGATGCGGTTAAGCTGTCGTCACGCTATATTGCTGACAGATTTCTGCCTGATAAAGCAATTGATTTGATTGATGAAGCTGCTTCCCGTGTAAGACTAAAAGCTTATACCGTTCCCGATAATTTAAAGGAAATGGAAAAGGAGCTTGTTTCACTGGAGGAGGAAAAAGCGTCTGCCGTACGTGCTCAGAATTATGAGCAGGCAGCCGAAATCCGTGACAGGGAAAAATCCCTGAAAACACTGCTTGATGAGGAAAAGGAAAAATGGAAAAACCTTTCCTCTCATCAGGTTAAGGAAATTACAACGGAGGATATTGCAAAGGTGGTTTCCTCCTGGACAGGAATACCTGCAACACAGATTACCAAGGAGGAAAGTGAAAGACTTTTGAGCCTTGAGAAAATCCTCCACGAAAGAATTGTGGGTCAGGATAAGGCTGTTTCAGGTGTGGCAAGGGCTATCCGCCGTGGCAGAGCAGGATTAAAAAATCTGAAAAGACCAATCGGTTCATTCATCTTTCTCGGTCCTACGGGTGTAGGTAAAACAGAGCTTTGCAAGGCTCTTGCAGAAACTATGTTCGGTGATGAGGATGCTATTATCAAGCTTGATATGAGTGAGTATATGGAAAAGCATACCGTGTCAAAGCTTATCGGCTCACCTCCGGGCTATGTGGGCTTTGACGAGGGCGGACAGCTTACTGAAAAAATCAGAAGAAAGCCATATTCGGTAGTGCTGTTTGATGAGATTGAAAAGGCACATACCGATGTGTTCAATATGCTTTTGCAGATACTTGAGGACGGTGTTCTCACCGACTCACAGGGCAGAAAGGTAAGCTTTAAAAATGCCGTTATCATTATGACCTCAAATGTAGGCGCTGAAAAAATTACTGACCCGAAAACCGCACTTGGCTTTGGTGAAAGCAATGACGGTGCAAAGAATATTGAGCAGCTTGTCATGAACGATTTAAAGAAAACCTTCAAGCCTGAATTTTTAAACAGAATTGATGAGATTATTGTTTTCAATCAGCTTGAAAAGGATGACATCAAAGAAATTGCAAGGCGTATGCTCAGCACCCTTGAAAAACAGCTTAAGGAGCTTGGTACCGAGGTTGAATTTACCGATGCGGCAATTGACGCAATTTCAGATGTCGGCTTTGATAAGGTTTACGGTGCAAGACCTTTAAGAAGGGCTATCCAGACACAGATTGAGGATAAGCTGAGTGAGCTGATTCTTGAAAATAAGCTTGGTGCAAAATGCACGGTTGATTATCAGAACAATGAATTTGTGTTTGTGTAAATATAAAAAATATGACGGTGCTTTGGCATCGTCATATTTTTTATATCCATTTTTTCTTTTTAAACCAGAGTATCAGGGCGGCAATGATCAGTATGCTGAACACAATTACAAACGGATAACCGTATTTCCAGTCATATTCAGGCATAAATTTAAAATTCATACCGTACCAGCCGACGATAACCGTCAGCGGAAAAAATATGGTGGTAACAAGGGTGAAAAATTTCATCGTTTCATTCAACCGCATATTCAGTGATGCCTGATAAGCGTCCCACAGGTGAACAACACTGTCTGTCAGTATATCCACATTGTCCTTCAGTCTGTTGACCTTGTCAATAAAAAGGCTGAGTCTTTTTATACTGTCATCAAATATTTCATTATCATTTTCTGTCAGTATCTGTGCTATGTCTATGAGCCGTTCATAGTAACCACGCAGTGAAAGAATGCTTCTTTTAATTTCAAGCAGCTTGACATTGAAGCTGTTGTTGACCTTATTGTTGATAACGTCCTCCTCAAGCTGTGCTATACTGTTTCTTATCATATCAAGGCGGCTGTCGTCAATCAGCACAAGAGATTCAAAAAAGGATGTTATTATCTTTTCAATCCCTGTATTTTCAATGCTGAGTCTGGAGGTTGTTTTAATAAATAAATCTCTGTTGAAAAATTCATTGTCGCTTATATTGACAATCAGAAAGGTGTTTTTTAATATGAATATACCGACAGAATTGATTAAATCTTTTTCGCAGGGGACTGCAAGCCTTATAAAATAACATTGGTTGTAAACCTCAAGATTTGAGGATAAAGGGCTGATTTGTTCACGGCACATTTCAGCCGCCTGAAAAGGCAGGTTAAAATGCTTCTGCATTTTTTCAAGTTCATTCTGATTGATATATCCGAGAATCGGAGTATTGTCCTTTAAATCGGAGTAATCAACACTTGTTACATCATCATCAAACTGGTAAAACATAAAACCACCTGTTTTATTATTTTAAACAGGCGGTTTTTTATTCTATATTTTATTGGCTATCAGTGCAATGCCGTTATTCTCAATATCAACAACTCCGTATGCACCTGTAAATGCAGCGCCGGGATTCATAATGTAAAGTCCGTTGTCATAATTGGTGAACTGTCTGTGGGTATGACCGTAAAGGCAGATATCAGCACCGATTTTTCTGCAGTATTCCATAATTTCCTCATTGCCTCTTTTAACGTGGAAAATATGACCGTGGGTGAAAAATATTTTTTTGCCGTTTAATGTAATCAAATCACTTGTAGGATGTGCCGAAAACCAGTCATTGTTACCGACAACACGCTTATATTTCATATCAGGGTAAGCCATTAAAGCCTCATCGAAATCGTTATCAACATCACCGAGAAAAATGAACAGGTCAGCATTGTCCTTATGTCTGTCAATTATATCCAGAAGGGTGCCTACCGCACCATGTGAATCACTCATTATAACAATTCGCATTCATAAATCACCTTTCACTTTCATAGATTATATTAGGCAATGAGTAGTAATCCGAACCTGCCAAAAACACAGCAATAAAGCGAATTATTGAATTTTTCACTGTTGCCTTGCGTCAAGCAAGGCTGCCATTTCAAAAGTCAAAATTCATCTTTATTTCAAGTGTTTTTGGTCTGCGAGTTTAAATTGTGCCGATTTGTTCTTAATCAAGGCACAAAAACGCAGAAATACTTGTGTATTTCGAGTATTTTTAACACAGAGTAAGGGCAAATCGGTCAATTTAAACCACGGTTCGGATTACTACTAATTGCCTATTATACAATAAAGAGGGGATTATTTCAATGAATAATGATGAACTGAGCAGGCTGATGAAGCAGGCACAAAACAAAACAGGAATTGATATTAACAAAATGAAGGAAGCAAGTGACAAAGGACAGCTTGATGATTTTGTCAATAAAAATCTATCGTCACAGGCAACAGCTCAGCTGAAAAATGTTCTCAGCAACAAGGAGGCTTGCGAAAAGCTTTTGTCAACGCCTCAGGCTAAGGAGCTGATGAAAAAATTAATGGAAGGCAAGTAATATGGATAATTTAAACGATATAATAAACAGTCTCAGTGCGGAAGATATAAATATGCTCAAAGGTGTTGCCTCGTCAATACTTGGTGACAGCACAGATACCACAGAGCAGCAAAAGCCACAGATGAATAATGTCAAGCAGAACACACCGCAGCAAAGCGGTGTGCCTGCACTGGCAGGACTTGGTTTGGACGGTATTGATTTTAATATGATTATGAAAGCAAAGACTATATTTGAAAAAATGAATAATACAAGCAATAAAAATGTTGATTTGATTATGGCACTTAAGCCCCATCTCAGTCCTGAAACGCAGAATAAAGCTGACCAGGCAATGAGAATTTTAAAGCTGTTTGAGGTGCTGCCATTGTTAAGGGAGCTGTTTTAATGCCGCAGTTTAGTGAACGAGATATTAATGAGGCAAAAAGACGGGTTATGGAAATGCAAAACCGTGCCTCTCATTTTGTTAATGACGGGCAGGAACCGCCTCCTAAGACTGAAAAAAAACAGCACCAAGTACCGCCAAAGCAGTCTGAGCCGCCAAAACCCGAACAGGAAAAGGAGGATTTGCCACAGGACAAATCCTTTTTTGTTATTCTTGCTATGCTTATGCTTTTATCAAAGGAAGGAGCAGATAATACATTAATTTTAGCACTTTTATATTTATTGCTTTAAATTTGGTAAATAATATGATATAGTATTATTGACATTTTTTTGGAGGAATTATAATTTGGATTTTGCTGAAAAAAATATTGCCGACGGCGTAAGTCTTGTTAATGTTAACGCAGGTCGGTTTAAAACAAATGAAATTGCTATATCACTGGCATTGCCGCTGAAAGAGGAAACTGCCTCAGCCAATGCTTTATTCATTAATCTGCTGTCAAGGAGAAGTGCAGAATATAAAAATCAGACAGAGCTTAACAGAAAGCTTGCTAATCTTTATGGTGCTTCTCTCAGTGCCGTTGTTACCAAGGTGGGGGAATGTCAGGTTTTAAAGCTTGGTATTACCTGTCTTGATGACAAGTTTTCACTTGACGGCGGCAGTATTTCTTTTGAATGCTTAAAACTGCTTGTTTCACTTTTGTTTGAGCCAAGGCTTAACGGCAGTGCCTTTTTTGACGAGGATGTTGAAAGCGAAAAAAGAATACTGATTGAAAAAATTGATGCCGAAAACAATGAAAAAAGGTCTTATGTTCTCAGACAGGCTGAAAAGCTTATGTTTGACGGTGAGCCGTATGCCATTAACCGTTTCGGCACTGTGGACAGTATAAAAAAGCTTACCTCGTCCGATATTTATAATGCGTGGAAAAATGCACTTGAAACTGCAAAAATTATGGTAACAATAATAGGCAGTGCCGATTGCGACAATGCAGAAAGGCTTGTAAAGAATGCACTTGAAGGCATTGAAAGAAAATTTGCAGAGCTTCCCGCTGCTGTATTTGTTCCGTTCTGTGACAGGGTTAAGGAGCAGATGGAAAGACTTGACGTAAAGCAAGGCAAGCTTGTGCTTGGTTACAGGGTTAACCTCAAGCCGGATGATGAGCTGGCTGCTGCCATGCGTACCTTCTGCGATGTTTTCGGCGGCGGACCTTATTCAAAACTGTTTGCCAATGTACGTGAAAAAATGAGCCTTTGCTATTATTGTTCAGCAAGATATACAAGAACAAAAAGTATGATTTTGATTCAGTGCGGCTGTAATGAGGAAAATATGGACAAGGCTGTTAACGAAATCCAGAATCAGCTCAATATTATTAAGAACGGTGATTTTGAAGAAGAGTTCCATTCCTCAAAGCTTGCAATGAAGGATGCCCTGCTGTCAGTCAATGATACGCCTGAGGCAATTGAGGCTTGGTATGTAAATCAGCTTGCTGATGATAAGCTGAAAACGCCTGAGCAGTCCTCAGCAGAAAATGACAGCGTTACAATGGAGCAGGTTCAGCACTGTGCTTCACTTCTGACACTTGATACTATTTATAAATTATCATCACCGAAGGAGGAAGTATAATGAAAGAAATTAAATCTGAAATCCTTGGTGAAAAGTATTTTGAGATTGACCATAAGTCTGGACTTAAAATATTCATAATGCCTAAGGAAAACTATTCATCCTCCTATGCTGTTTTCGGAACAAAGTACGGCTCGATTGATACGAAGTTCAAGCGTTCCGACAGTGATGAATGGATTACTGTTCCTGAGGGTATTGCGCATTTTCTTGAGCACAAGCTTTTTGAAAGTGAGGATTTGGATGCATTTGCACGCTATGCAAAAACAGGTGCATCTGCAAATGCCTATACCTCCTTTGACAAAACCTGCTACCTTTTCCAGTGCAGCGGGAATTTTGAGTCATCACTTGAAATCCTGCTCGATTTTGTGACACATCCGTATTTTACTAAAGAAACAGTGGCAAAGGAGCAGGGCATAATCGGTCAGGAAATCACAATGTATTATGATGTTGCAGGATGGATGAGCACCTTTAATCTTTTAAGATGTCTTTACAAAAACCATCCTGTCAGAATTGACATTGCAGGAACCGTTGAGTCAATTGCTCAGATTACAGACAAGCTGCTTTATGACTGCTATAATACTTTCTATAATCTTAACAATATGTGCCTTGCCGTTGTGGGTGATGTTACACCTGAGCAGGTGCTTGGCGTTTGTGATAAAATGCTTGAAAAGGCAGAGCCGCTTTCCATTGAGCGCTCCTTTGAGGATGAACCCCGTGAAATTGCATGCAGCTATGCAGAATATAATCTTGCAATGAGTATGCCTGTTTTCTCCTTTGGATATAAAGAGGAATGCAAGGAGCTTACACAGGATTTAAGAAAAATGATAGAGGTTAATATTCTTCTTGAAATTCTTGCAGGCGATACCTCAGAGCTTTATAACAAAATGTTTGACAACGGACTGATCAACACAAGCTTTTCCAAGGAATATTTTACAGGCTTCGGCTATGAGGCGATTCTGTTTGACGGCGAAAGTGTTAATCCGCAGGCAGTGGCTGATGAAATCAAAAAGGCTGTTGCATCCCTTAAAGCAAACGGTATTGAGGATAATCAGTTTGAAAATGCACGCCGTTCTCTTTACGGCAGGGAAATTATGGAGTATAATGATATTGACTCCATTGCCAACGCTGTCATTTCCGCTCATTTTAACGGCTATTCTGTTTTTGATGCAATGGAAATTTATAAGTCCGTAACAAAAGAGGATATTGAAAAGCGTCTTGAAAATATGATGATGGAGGAATACTCTGCTTTATCAGTAGTTAAAAACAAGGAAAATGAGTAATTACACAAGAGTTTATTTTGAAGGCTTGGGCATTGATTTTGATTTGCCTTCAGTTGCTTTTTCAATTTTTGGCTATGAGGTTCATTGGTACGGCATAATCATTGCCTTCGGATTTATGCTTGCAGTGCTTTATGGCGGCAGAATGGCTTATAAATGGAAAATGAGCCTTGACGGAATGACAGATGTTCTGATTTGGGGAACAATTTTCGGCATTGTCTGTGCAAGAGCCTATTATGTTATTTTTGAATGGTCTTATTATAAAGACCACTTGATTGAAATACCGCAGATATGGAACGGCGGTATAGCAATTTACGGCGGAATAATCGGTGCGCTTATCGGTGCGGCAATCGGCTGCAAAACAGGAAAAATCAATTTCCCGAATCTGCTTGATTTGGGTGCACTGGGTCTGCTTATCGGTCAGGGTATCGGTCGCTGGGGCAACTTCTTTAATCAGGAGGCTTTCGGTGTCAATACCACAACTGCCCCCTTCAGAATGTGGAGTCAGAAAATCCACGATGATTTGGTATCCTCAGCAGATACATTAACTGCAAAGGGTATTGAATTTGACCCGAATCTTCCTGTTCATCCTACATTCCTTTATGAGAGTGTTTGGTGTCTGTTAGGATTTTTAATTCTGAATTATATGGTGCATAAGCACAGACACTTCAAGGGTGAAATCTTTATGCTTTACGGTGTATGGTACGGTCTTGAAAGAGCCGTAGTGGAAGGACTGAGAACAGACTCGCTTTATATCGGTGATACCACACTGAGAGTCAGCCAGCTTCTTTCTATTGCGATAGTTGCAGTATTTGCAGTTGCTTTTGTTGTTTGCTTTATTAAGTACAAAAAGGGTACGCTCTGGAGTGCTTTGCAGCTTGATAAGGTGACTGATGAAAATATAAAAAATGATGAAAAGACGGAGGTGCAAAATGGCACAGATAATTGACGGAAAGCTTGTTTCAAAGCAGGTCAGGGAAAGAGTAGCAAAGGAAACCGAGGAACTTAAGAAAAAGGGTGTAACCCCGGGTCTTGCAGTAATCATTGTCGGTGAGGACCCTGCTTCACAGGTCTATGTAAGAAATAAGGAAAAGGCTTGCGAAGAGGTAGGCTTTTACAGTGAAAAATTTGCACTTCCTGAAAATACTACACAGGAGGAACTGAACAATCTTGTCAAGGAACTGAACGGCAGACCCGAAATCAGCGGTATACTCTGTCAGCTTCCTTTGCCAAAGCACCTTGATGATAAAGAGGTTATCAATCTTATTGACCCGATTAAGGATGTTGATGCATTTCATCCTGTTAATGTAGGTGCAATTATGATTGGTGATTATAACTTTCTGCCCTGTACCCCTGCAGGTGTAATGGAGCTTATTCATTCAACAGGTGTTGAGGTTGCAGGCAAAAAGGCGGTTGTTATCGGCAGAAGCAATATTGTGGGCAAGCCGCAGGCAATGCTTCTTCTTCACGAAAACGCAACCGTTGAAATCACACATTCAAAAACCGTTGATTTGGCGGAGGTTACAAAAACTGCCGATATTCTCGTTGCAGCAATCGGCAAGGCAAAGTTTGTTAAAGCCGATATGGTTAAAGAGGGTGCTGTTGTTATTGATGTCGGTATGAACAGGGATGAAAACGGCAAGCTCTGCGGTGATGTTGATTTTGAGGACGTTAAGGATAAATGCTCCTTTATCACGCCTGTTCCCGGTGGAGTAGGACCTATGACAATCTCAATGCTTATGCAAAATACACTCACTGCTGCAAAAATTCAGAATGGTATTGCGTGATTATAATTAAAAGGACTGATAAAATGGCACTTGAGGAACAGCTTGTTGATAAGCTTCTTGAAAAAAATTTAAAAATTTCTTTCGCAGAGTCTTGCACTGGAGGGCTGTGTTGTGGTACACTTGTAAATGTTACAAATGCATCAAAGGTACTTGATATGTCTTTTGTGACCTATTCAAACGAATCCAAGATGAAGCTGATTGGCGTTAAGGCAGATACCATTCTTGCGAATGGTGTTGTCAGCGAAGAGGTCGCCTATGAAATGGCAGAGGGTGCAGCAGCCACAGCCGGCAGTGAAATCGGTGTCGGTATAACAGGCGTGGCAGGACCCGGCGGCGGTACTGACAAAAAGCCTGTTGGTATGGTTTGCTTTGGCTTTTGTATTAACGGCAAAACAACAACCTATACAAAGCAGTTTGGTGAAATCGGCAGAAATCAGGTCAGAAAATCAAGTGTTGAATTTGTATTTCAGACATTAATTGAAATGATTTAAAAGAGGACAAAATGAAAAAACTTTACAGAAGCAGAACAGATAGAAAAATTGAAGGTGTCTGCGGCGGAATAGCACAGTATTTTAATTGTGACGTTACAATCATCAGACTTTTGTGGGTGATCGTGTCACTCTTTTCAGCATCAATCCCGGGTTTGCTGATTTACATTATTTGTGCTCTGGTTATTCCCGAAGAGCCTGACCCGTTTGAAACAACAGGCTATTATCACAACGATAATCAGTAAAGCTGATATATTTCTGAGGGAGATATTCCTCCCTCAGAAATATATATACATAATCATCAATATGCTGATGTGGC
>DKYL01000087.1:0-24289 GCA_002493325.1 Ruminococcaceae bacterium UBA7101 | reverse complement strand
CAGTCGGTAGCGCAACTGATTCGTAATCAGTAGGTCGTCGGTTCGAATCCGATCATCAGCTCCACAATCCCTGTTTCGATTTTTCGCAACAGGGATTTTCTCTTGTTGAAGAAGCAGTTGAAAAACATTACTTAATAATATATAATGTTTTATTAGGAGATGTTTATTTATGAGAAATGAAGAATATAAATATAAAATCGGTTATGATGCAAAAGGGCTCATTATGCCGATAATATCACTGATTGTGTTTGGCGGAGTAACATTATGGCTTTATAAAAGCAATAATGGGGCATACCTGTTTACAATGATTTTTACAATAATAGTATCAGCCTTGACGCTTTATTCGCTGTATTCAACTTTGTTTGTAAAAATTCTTATTGGTGAAAATAGCTTTACGCACCAAAAAGGTCCCGGTAAATCACAGACTTATGAGTATAGTGAAATTGCAGAGGCTTGGGACAGCTCAAAAAGTGCATCAAACGGTGTTAGCAATCATTATTTTAATTACAAAACCAAAGACGGAAAAGTGCACAAATTTCTTTTTTATCCCTACCAATATGATGAAGTGGACTATTTGTTAATGAAGATTAACGGGGAAGAAACAGCAGATAATGAACAGAGTTCTTTTTTCTGAAGATTATAATGGATGTGTTTTTATATAATATGAGGAGATTATCATGACGAAAAAATCCCGAATCATCAAAGGTATAACAATTACAATAAGTGTTTTGCTTGTGCTGGTTCTTGCTGTTGTCGGTGTGCTGTTTTTTCCTTTAACTGGTGAAAAGCATACGGAAATCTGGAGTGCCGATCAGGATTTTGATATTGCAAAAATTCAGACAGTTGAAAAAGACAGGGAGGATTTTAAAATCCTTATGTTTACGGATACGCAGCTTTGGGCAGACCTCGGCAAAAACAAGGAATGCTATGCGCAGATGGATGCTCTTGTTGAAAAAACACAGCCGGATTTGATAACCTTGCCCGGTGATGTTTTGTCTGCACTGTCAAGCCGTTTTTCAATAAACAATTTTATTAAGCATATGGAAGGCTATGAAATTCCCTGGGCTCCTGTTTATGGTAATCACGATAACGAAATTTCATCAAATTCGCTTAACTGGCAGACGGATAAATATATGGAAGCTGAGCACTGCCTTATGCAGAAGGGTCCGTCAAACCTTTACGGCTGCGGAAACTATGTTATAAATATTACAGAAAATGATGCACCTGTATATACAATTTTTATGCTTGATAACGGCAGATACATTAAGTATGATAACGGTGATACAAAGGAAGTCTATATGGGCTATGAGCAGATTGCTTGGTATGAATGGAATGTAAAGGGTATTGAGCGTGCAGCAGGCAGAACTGTGCCTTCAATGACTTTCTCACATTTTGCACAGCCTGAATTCCGTGAGGCAGTTGAAAAGTATGGTGTTAAGGATGAGAATGATATTTATACCATACCTGAAGAATACGGCTTTGGTTATTGTCAGTATCTTCCCGGTGCTGCACCTGTTAAATCAGGCTTTTTCGATAAATGCAAGGAGCTTGGCTCAACAAAATATATTTTCTGCGGTCATGACCACGAAAATAATGCAAGTATTACATATGACGGAATAACAATGACTTATGGCTTAAAAACAGGTCCGTCACCTGTTCCGTGGAACTTCGCCAAGGAAACAGGCGGAACACTTATCACAATTACAGGCAGTGTTGACAATCAGACTGTGGATATTGAGCATATTGTAATGAATGACGAAAATGTTTAAATATAAAATTATTTCGATTACTGTGTTCAACAGAACATCTTCAGAGATATTATCTGTGAAAAATGTAAAAGCAAGGTATGCTGCATACCTTGCTTTGCTTGATTATTTAATCTGTTTAATAGCTTTGGCAGTGAATTCGGCAGTACCGCTGCCGCCTGCTTTGTCGATATTATTTTTAAAGCGCTCATCGGAAATATACATTTGCCCTAAGCCTTTTAAAATTTCATTGGTACATAAATAATAATTTTCAGTTATGAAATTCTGTAATTCTTTCATTAAATTCTGTGCTTCTTTGCTGTCGGGGGGAAGATGCTTTATCTTTCCGATTTCTGTAAAAATCTGCATTAGCTGCTCTGTTTTGTCTGATGAGTCAGAATGCTTTTGTTCGTACTCTTTATAGGCGTCTGTATGCCCCCATTTTTGTTTTGCCTCTTCGGCATACTGTTCAAGCTCAGTTTTATCAAATGCTGAAAAGCTCATATTTTCAGCTCCTTTCATTATCATATTTCGGGCAGAGCTGATGATTTTATCAAGACGTTTTTTCTGTAATTCAAGAAAGCCTATCTGTTCCTTCAGTGCCGTTTGTTGGTCAAAATCCGGATTGTCAAGAATAGCTCTGATTTCTTTCAGCGGAAATTGCAGCTCTTTAAACAGCAGTATGCTGTGCAGCCGTTCCAGTGCTGTATCATCATACAGTCTGTATCCGGCATCTGTTATTTGTGTTGGCTTCAGCAAATTTATTTCATCATAATAATGAAGTGTGCGCACGCTGATACCTGTTAATCTGCTTATTTCCTTAACGGTTTTCATTATCATCCCTCCCGATGACTTAAGTATAAACTATAACGCAAGGTAAGAGTCAAGAGCTAATTTGAAATTTTTATATAATTCTGTTTGTTGTTATGGTATAATATTTATCCGTAAGCTGAAAAGGTCTTATAGGAGGATAATAATTATGGCTTTTGATTACAAGAAAGAATACAAGGAATTTTATATGCCGAAGAAGAAACCGGGTATTGTTGAAATCCCGAAAATGAATTATATTGCAGTCAGGGGAAAAGGCAATCCGAATGACGAAAACAGTGAATACAAAAACAGCATAAGCTTATTATATGCCATTGCCTTTACGATTAAGATGAGTTATAAAGGTGCCCATAAAATTGACGGCTATTTTGAATATGTTGTGCCTCCGCTTGAGGGCTTCTGGTGGCAGGAAAATATTGTCGGCATTGACTATAACAGGAAAGAGGATATGCATTTTATTTCCGTTATAAGACTGCCTGATTTTGTAACAGAGGATGATTTCAAATGGGCTGTTGATGAGGCAACGGCAAAGAAAAAGCAGGATTTTTCAAAGGTTGAATTTTTAACCTATGATGAGGGCGTTTGTGTTCAGTGTATGCACATCGGCTCTTATGACAACGAGCCTGAAACAGTTGTGCTGATGCACAAATATATGGCAGAAAACGGCTATGAATTGGATATAACCGACAGCAGACTGCATCACGAGATTTATTTGAGTGACCCAAGAAGATGTGATGAGAGCAAGCTGAAAACAGTTATCAGACACCCGATAAAGAAGACGGATATGTAAAAAATTAAGGAAACCGATTGTGATAGCGTTAAGAAAGTATAAATCTTGTGATGCCAGACTATCGCAAAGTGGCTGAAAAATGAATATGACTTTCGTCAATGGAGTGCAGACAGATATGAAAGCTATCCGTGTATGGGCGAAAACTGGAATTGCATTGAAACGGAGATTACGTATGAGCAATACTTTAAAATTTGAAAACAGAAAAGAATTCAGAAACTGGCTTTATGATAATTGTCAATCAAGTAATGGTGTTTGGCTTTTATTTGGTAAAGCTAAAGGTCCTAAGACAATCAAAGCACATGAAGCACTTGAAGAAGCTTTGTGCTTTGGTTGGATAGATGGTCAAATGCAAAGCATTGACGATAAAACCTATAAGAAGTATTTTTCTGTGCGCAGAAAGAATAGCAAGTGGTCAGAGAAAAATAAAGCATTAGTTAAAAGTCTTGAAGAACAAGGAATTATGACTGATTTTGGAAGAGATAAAATACAGGAGGCTAAAAATAATGGTCAGTGGGATGCACCAAAGCCCGTTGCAATTACCGATGAACAGATTGCTCGTTTATCCCATTTACTTGAAGAATATGAGCCTGCTTTTTCTAATTTTCAGAATATGTCTTTGTCTGTAAAGAAAACCTATACACGGGCATACTTTGATGCTAAAACAGATGCAGGACGAGAAAAACGAATTGTATGGATGGTAGACAGATTAAATAAAAATCTGAAACCTATGTAACGAAAAAAGAATTCAAAAGCTTTGCAGGCATATTAAAAAATTAATTTTACTATGGAATTGTATCGAAATGGACGTTATCAGATAAAGCGTCATTTGTGCAAAGACAATATGTGAAAAATGGAGAAGATGAAAGATTTATTCATTAAACTAAAAAACAAGTTTATAAAGTTTTGCAAGTGGGTATGGAATGAATGTAAGGATTGGCATACAGTTGTTATTTTTGTTATTGTTGTAGTTGTTATGTATGCACCTGTTTGGGGCGGATATTTATGCCACGCTCTGTTTCACTGGAAATGGTGCAGTGTAATGGCAACGGCATATCTTGCGTTCTGGGCAGGTCCGTTCACACCCTTTTTCCCATTGTGCATTGCAATCACTTTAGGAATACGCAGAATTGTTGATAAAATAAAAGGTAAAGATAATACAAAATAAAGCAGAATGAATTGTAATTTAGGAGTGTGATGGTATGGCAATGTGGAATCCATGGCACGGATGTAAAAAATGCAGTGACGGCTGTCTGCATTGCTACATTCACAAGGGTGATGCAAAACGAAATGTAGATACAAATCAAATTGTAAAAACAAAGGATTTTGATAAGCCTGTCCAAAGGCTGAAAAACGGCAGTTATAAAATGAAATCGGGCATGGTTTATTTGTGCTTTTCCTCAGATTTTCTTATTGAAGAAGCAGATGATTGGCGTGACGAATGCTGGGGAATGATAAGGGAAAGACAGGATTGCACCTTTTTATTCCTGACAAAAAGAATAAACAGATTTATGCAATGTATTCCCGATGATTGGGCAGACGGATACGATAATGTGGTTGTTTGCTGCACGGTTGAAAATCAGAAAAATGCCGATTATAAACTGAATATTTTTAAGAGTTTGCCGATAAAGCACAAATGTATTACGGCACAGCCGCTGCTTGAAAATATGGATATTGAAAAATACCTTGATGATATTGAATTAGTGGTTGTCGGCGGTGAATCGGACAGAAATGCAAGACCGCTTGATTATGACTGGGTGCTGAATATACGGGAGCAGTGTGTACGGCAAAATACCGATTTTGAATTCAGACAGTGCGGTACTTATTTTATAAAAGATTCAAAGAGGTATACCCTGCAAACGAAGGATTTGTGCAGGCAAGCGAAACTGGCAAATATTGATTTTAAGAGGAAAGCATAATTTAAAAGTAAAAAAAATATTAAGTTATTTAAGGAGGCAATATGATGCTTGAAACAGAAAGATTATATTTTCGCGAGCTAAATCAGAAGGATTTTGCCTCATTGTGTAAAATACTGCAGGATGAAGAAACAATGTATGCCTATGAAGGTGCATTCAGTGATGACGAGGTGCAGGAGTGGCTTGACAGACAGATTGCACGTTACAGGAAATGGGGCTTTGGATTGTGGGCTGTGATTCTGAAAGAAACCGACGAGTTGATTGGACAATGCGGACTAACAATGCAGCCATGGAAAAATGAGGAAGTGCTTGAGATAGGCTATTTATTTAATCGGCAGTATTGGCATAAGGGTTATGCTGCGGAGGCTGCAATAGCCTGCAAAAAGTATGCATTTGAGAAGTTGAATACTGATGAGGTGTGTTCCATTATTCGGGATACAAATACCGCCTCCCGGAATGTTGCACGCAGGAATGGTATGATTAAAACGGATAGCTGGGTAAAGCACTATAAGGGTGTGGATATGCCGCACGATCGTTTTGTAGTTAAACGCTGATGTTATAGTAATTTGCGGTTTAAGAGTCATAATATAATTAAGAATAATAGAATATCGGAGGAAGATTATGTGTACTGCAGCAACCTATAAAACAAGTGATTTTTATTTTGGAAGAACACTGGATTACGACTTTTCCTATGGTGATGAAGTAACTGTAACACCGAGAAATTTTTTGCTTTCTTTCAGAGAAGCGAAGAATATCGAATCTCATTATGCTATGATTGGTATGGCTCATATTGCACAGGATTACCCTTTGTATTATGATGCTGTTAATGAAAAGGGGCTTGCAATGGCAGGTCTGAACTTTGTCGGCAATGCATATTACTGCGAAAGAAAGGACGGAAAAGACAATATTGCTCAGTTTGAGTTTATTCCGTGGATTCTCAGTCAGTGTGCAGATGTTGAGCAGGCACGTGGTTTAATTGAAAATATCAATTTGCGTGATACGGCGTTTAATGATAAGCTGCCTGTTGCTCAGCTGCATTGGATAATTTCAGACAGGCATAAGACCATAACTGTTGAATCAGTAAAAGAAGGGCTTAAAGTCTATGACAATCCTGTCGGCATTTTGGCAAATAATCCGCCTTTTGATATGCAGATGGCGGCACTCAATAATTATATGGGCTTATCAGCAAAATCACCTGAAAACAAATTCAGCGAAAAACTTGGCTTGAAGGCTTACAGCCGTGGTATGGGTGCAATTGGATTGCCCGGTGATTTATCCTCGCAGTCAAGATTCGTCAGAACTGCCTTTGTTAAAATGAACTCTGTTTCGGGCAGCGGAGAAGCAGAAAGTGTAAGCCAATTTTTCCATATTCTTAATTCGGTTGACCAGCAAAGAGGCTGCTGTGATGTCGGCGATGAACAATATGAAATAACAATTTATACCTCCTGCTGTAACACAGATAAAGGCATTTATTACTACACATCCTATGATAATCACCAGATTACTGCTGTTGATATGCATAAAGAAAATTTAGACAGTGATAGCCTGTTTAGATATGAATTGATAAAAGAAGAACAGATAAAAAGACAGAATTAAGTTGATAAAAGAAGGAGATAAAAATGAATATAAAAAAGATTAATAATATAGCAGTGGTTAAAAGTGACGAGATAATCATAAAAGATACACAAAGTGCAATGGATTTTATAATGACCATAAAATATGAGACCGAATGCAGTAAAATAGCCCTGAATAAAGAAGCAATAACGGATGACTTTTTTATTCTGAGCAAAGGGATAGCAGGTGAAATTTTACAGAAATTTATAAATTATCAGATTAAATTTGCTGTTTACGGCGATTATTCCAAATACACAAGCAAGCCTTTAAAGGATTTTATATATGAAAGCAACAACGGCATAGATATTTTCTTTGTGAAGGATGTGGATGAAGCAGTTAAAATGCTCAGTAAATAATCGTTCAAAGATAATTTGAATGTTCAAGGAGTATAGCTATGAATTTTGGTTTTTCCTATATCGGCTTGATATTTCTGCTGATGCTTTTTGTGCCTAATTTTTTCTGGACAAAAAATAAGCCTGAAAATTATGAAAAATATGCTGAAAACGAAAATAAAGTTCTTAAGGTTTTTGAAGGTGCAGGTCAATTTCTTGTTACCTGTGTTGTTTTGATTTTTGATGATTTTAACATTAAAACAGGTTCTTTTAGAATCATATGGCTGATTGCCGCATTTTTCTTTATGGTGCTTTATGAGATTTACTGGATAAGATACTTCAAAAGCAAAAAAACAATGAAGGATTTTTACAGCAGTCTGCTCGGTATTCCCGTGGCAGGAGCATCGCTCCCCTGCATTGCCTTTTTACTGCTTGGAATTTACGGGAAAAATATTATTCTGATTGTTTCCGTTCTGATTTTATCAATCGGTCATATTGGTATACATATTAATCATAAAAGAGAATCTGAATGAAATTTATAACAGTGATTATGTTATCACGTTTGATGAGCTGCCAAGTTTTGAATAAAGAGGGAAATAGATATGATTGAATTTCGCGGGATTACTTTGGATGAGCTGAATATGGATTTGTTCAGCCATTTTATCCGCCGTCAGGTTGTAACAAAGGTCTGGCGCAAGGAAAACGGCAAATGGATAATTAAGGATGAGCCTTTTATTGATGACTGGTCGCCTGAGGATTATGCTTTCGGTATTTCCTGTATACGCAATACTGTTAATACAGGTGGTTTGCTTTGGGGTGCATTTTCAGACGGAATGCTTAAAGGCTTTGTGTCTGTTGAAGCTGAAATTTTCGGCGGTGAGCATAAATATATGGATTTGACAAGTATTCACGTTTCAGCAGATATGCGTGGTAAAGGTATAGGCAGACAGCTTTTTTGCAGGGCAAAGGAATGGGCTGCAGCTAAGGGTGCAAATAAGCTGTATATATCCTCTCACAGTGCTGTTGAAAGTCAGGCTTTTTATAAAAGTATGGGTTGTACCGAAGCAAAGCTGTATAATAAAGCACATACAGAAAAAGAGCCGTTTGATGTGCAGCTTGAATGTGTGCTCTAAGTTGATAAAAAATTCAGCAGTTTAAATAAGATGAATCAGGGCAAGCTATTAAAGGGTGAATTTATGGCTAAGCAAGGAATGAAAAGACCTGAAAGAACACATACCAAGCCTGAAAACGAATCAGCCGCTGTCCCTGAAATTCAGGGCAAAGCCAAGAGCGGCAAAAGACATGTGCGTGCAATTATTGCGGGTACTGCTGCACCTGAGCAAAAGGTTTATCATACAAAGCCTTATTCAAAAAATAAGAATAAGGAAAAGCCTATATCCGATGCCTATGCAGTTATTGATAATGACCTGGCAAGGGATAATCTTGAAAATGATATAACCGCTGCTGATTTGCAGGACTTATAGAATAAAGGGGCTGTAAAAAACAAAAGTTTTTTACAGCCCCTTTATTATTTGATATGGCTTGTCTTTTATGCTATAATATAAAAAATATTAAGGGGTCAATTATGAAAACAGATTTAACAGCTATACCGAATGTCGGCAAAAGAACAAAGCAATCCCTGATGAATATAGGTATAACCTGTGTTGAGGATTTAATAGGAAAGAACCCTGAAGATCTGTATGTTAAGGATTGCCTTGTTAAAGGCTTTCAGGTGGACAGATGTCAGCTTTATCTTTTCAGAATGGCGGTTTATTATGCAGAAAATGCTGAACGGGAAGAGGATAAGCTGAAATGGTGGTACTGGAAAAATAAGGAATACCCTGAAAAATAAAGTGTTATGGAGATTTATTATGGCAAGAGCAGTTAAAAATAAAGAGTTAATTCATACAAGACTGGCGGCAAATTACGGCGGTTGGATGTATTGTACCGAATGTGGTGAGAATATCGGATATTTATGCTATCAGACATATGACAGCCTGGAGTTAAAATATAAGTGCAATTGCGGCAGTGAGGGCAGTGCAGTTATTGATTTTGATGACAGTAAAAAAGGAACAGCCTGCAGTGATGAATTGATTGTTGTTAAAAACAGGCTTTGCTGTCCGGATGATCGTGAACCGCTGATTACTTTGCTTGATAAAAAGTTAGCAGGCTATGATATGAGGATAACCTGCAAAGCCTGCGGTAATATTTACAGAAAAATAAAATAAACTGCTGTTCAGGGACTACATAACTAAAATAGGTGACTTTATGAAATGTGAATATGTGATATGGGACTGGAACGGTACTTTATTCAACGATGTTCAGATAAGTATTGATGCTATGAATCATATGCTTGAAGCGAAGGAATACTCCCAAAGGCTTGATTTTGATTTATATAAAAGTATTTTTTCATTTCCTGTTATTGATTATTACAAAAAGGTGGGTCTTGATTTTGACAGGCATCCCTTTGATGAGCTGGCACAGCTTTTCATTGATTTGTATTCAGAGCTTCAGGACAGTGCAGGACTTTTTGACGGTGCACGTGACGCTTTGAAATGCTTTAGTAATCTCGGAATGAAGCAAAACGTAATTTCTGTTTGCGAGAAAGAACGGCTTTATCACCAGATAAGCCTTTTTGATATTAATCATTATTTTGACGATGTTATCGGTACGGATGACAATTATGCTGTGTCTAAGGCTGATATTGCAAAAAAATGGTTTGCTGATAGGAGCATTAAACCTGACAAAGCCGTTTTTATCGGCGATACTGTCCACGATTATGAGGTGGCAAGGGCAGTCGGATGCGACTGTATTCTGATTGCTGACGGTCATCAGAGCAGGGAAGTGCTGAGTAAAACCGATGCGGTGATAATCAATAGTCTTTCCGAAATTTTAACTAATTTTTAAAATTAGTTATAACTGTTGAGTTTTTTATTTTCATATGTTACAATGTCAAATATATTGCTAAAGGAGAAATATAAATGAGATTTTCTGAATTTCCACAGTCGGTTATTGATGAAAACGTTGACTATACCGTTCATGAAATAACCAATGTAATCAAAAAGTACGGACCGCGTGAGTCCGGTAATGAAAACTGCTTTGCAGCACAGAAGCATATTAAGAAGGAGATGGATACCTTCTGTGATGAAACAGGCTTTGAGTCATATAAAATGGCACCTAAAGCATTTCTTCACTTTACCAAGCTTGTAAGTGCTGCCATTATTCTTGCAGTAGTTGTTTGTGCAGTGCTTGTTTTCACAAGTGTTATTTCATTCTTTGTGGCACAGTGCATTGTCTGCGGCTTTGTAGGTGTTGGCTTGTTTATTACTGTTATGGAGTTTCTGCTCTATAAGAGATTTATGGACCCTCTTTATAAAAAGGTTGAGGGTCATAACCTTTACGGCGTAAGAAAGCCCAGAGGAGAGGTAAAAAGAAGAATTATCATCAGCGGTCACATTGACTCAGCTTATGAGTGGCGTCACCTTTATTACAGTACAAAAAAAATTAAGCTGATGCTGCCTTGTATGGCTCTTACAATCGGCGGTGCAGTGATTTCCTTTGTTTTATCCATCCTTGCAATCATTGCCAACTTTGTTGATATGGGCAGCTTCGGTGCATTTATTACCGATTACAGCTATTATTTCCATTTTGTTACTGCGCTTGCAATGGTAACGCTTTTCCTTTTCATTGACTTCAAAACCATTTCACCCGGTGCGAATGATAACTTAACAGGTACTTATGCTGCTGTTACAGCACTGCGTATGCTTGATATGGCTGGCGTTGATTTTGAAAATACTGAGGTTTGTGCTATGATTACAGACGGCGAGGAAGCAGGTCTTCGCGGCTGTAAGCAGTGGGCAAAGGATCACTATGATGAATATGTCAACAGCGGTGTTGAAACTGCAGTTCTTTGTGTGGATACCTTAACTGACCTTGAGTATCTTAATGTGTACAGTCGTGATATGACAGGTACAGTTAAGCACAGCCCTGAATTCAGTCAGCTTGTTATGGATTCTGCAATTGAAGCAAACCATAATGATTTGAAATTTGCCAATGTATTTTTCGGTTCTTCTGATGCTGCTGCTTTCACACAGGCTGGCATTACCGCAACCTGTCTTGCTGCTATGGATCCTGCTCCTGCAGATTATTACCATAACAGACGTGACAGCTATGACAGATTGGTTCCCGAAGCAATCAAAACAGGCTATGAGGTTGTTATTTCAACAATCCTTAATTTTGATGAAAAAGGCTTAAGTAAATAATTATATTCTTATAACGAAAAGAGGCTGCCTCACGAATCCATTACGTGAGACAGCCTCTTAATTTTTAAGCAGATAAATGTGTTTTATTCCAAAGCATCTCTTACTGCGTCGCCTGCTTTGTCAACTGCTCCGCCGACACCGTTTGCTACATCGTCTGCACCCTGACCGATATCATCGCCAACCTGGTCAGCTTTTGACTCAACCATATTTGTTGTGCCGTTCTTGTCAGTGGTATTGTTTTTGTCGGTAGTGCCGTTTGTAGTTGTGGTGTTATTATTTGTTGTTGCTGCAGTTGTGGTGGTTACGGTTGTGTTTGTGGTTGTAGTATTGTTATTATCATTGTTTTTAGAGCAACCCATAAACACAGTTGCAATAACAGCAATTGCTAAGGCTATCATTAAAATTTTGCTTTTCATAATATAACTTCCTTTCAAGAATAGGTTAACCGATAAATTTTGTTTTATTCAAATTATTTTGTCAGAGTTCCGCCGTCACTGTAAAGAAGCAGAAGAATGTTTTCCTCAGCACCTGTCTGTGCATTGACATAGATTAAAACTTCCTCGCCTGTTTCGCTGCTTTCGCAGTGCAGCTCAAAGCATTCAATTTCAAGACCGTTTTCCTTTGGTATTACACACTTTTTTGTGTCTAATACTTTCAGATAAGGGCTTGCATTTTTCTTAATGTCATCAAGCTTTATTTTTTCAGTGAAGGCTTTTCTTTCAATGTGGTTAGTTAAAAATCCTTCAGCCTCAAGAGAAAGCACCTTGCCGTCAGCCATTGAAATGCCTACCTTGATTAAATCACTGTAATAAGTTATACCGTTTTGGCTGTAAGCATAGTTGATAACACAGATATTATCGTTTGTCATATAATAGGTTTCTGCCATATTTTCATATCCTATGCTTTTAAGATATGATTTGGCAATATTTCTTGCATTATCCTCTGTGATTGAGGCTTGTGTGATTTTGCCGCCGTAAAGGATATACGCAACATAGCCGCCCTGCTTGGAAATACCGATGTTTTTCTGACCGCAGGTGAAGGTGTAGCAGGGGATTTTTCCCTCTTCGTCATTTGCGTTTCCTACCTGATTAATGTTGCAGTTCAGTGCAGTTGCGGCGATTTCACGTGCCTGCTCTTTGGAGATATAGTCCTTTTTCTTTATCATTTGCGGCTCACGGTTAAGCACTGCATCTGCAAACGGACCGTCATATAAAAGCGTAGGGTAGTTATTGAACGCTTCCTCTGCCGCGGTCATATCTGCTGAAATTGCATTTACATTGATGTTAGCTTTGTTTTTTACATTGCTTGCAGTTATTCTTCCGCCGCTGTTGCAGATGGATACCATACCCTCAACCGAATCATTAAGCTTTCTTGAATAGTTCAAAAGGGTTGAAAGATTTTTGTGTTCCTCGTCGGTTATTTTTTCACCTGAGGCAATTTTTTTTGCAATATAAGTGGAATAGTCACTTGCCTGACTTATGAACTTGTATGTGCTGCCTAAGTTCATCTGACTTACAGGAAGGCGTGAAAGGGCATCTTTTGCCTCTCCGCACTCAGCGTAAAGATCAGAGCTTATTTCAAGCAGCATTTTGTCGGAATTGGAATAGATGCTTTTGGTTAAATTTGTTTCAATGGCATCCAGATTTTCCGACAGCTCATTAAGGCTTTGCTGGTAGCTGTTTTCAAGCTGCATTTTGTAGCTGTTGGCATGATTCATATTAATGATTGCATATCCTGCCAGAACAGAAACGGCAGCCAATACAAAGGAAAAAATCCTTACATAGCTTCTTGTTGTCATAAATAAAACCTCCGTACACTATTTTTTACCGAAAATTAAAAAAACATACAAAAAATCAATAAAAAATGTTTTATTGTTGCGTTTTATATGTTACAATACAAATAATTGTAATTAAAATGGAGTAGTATGTTATGGCAAAGGTCGAGGGAAAGAGAAGAATTGTCGTTAAGGTTGGCACATCTACCTTAACTCATAATACAGGTAAAACGAATATTGCACGTATGGCAAAGCTTGTTTCGGTGCTGTCTGATTTGAAAAATGCAGGGCACGAGATTGTTCTTGTGTCAAGCGGTGCAATTGCTGTCGGTGCGGTTAAGCTGGGCTTTAAAGCAAAGCCCGATACCACTAAAGGCTTGCAGGCATCTGCGGCAGTCGGTCAGTGTGAGCTTATGTTTTTGTATGACAAGCTGTTCAGTGAATACAGTGTCGTTGTAAGTCAGCTTTTGTTTTCGGCAGATACACTTGAAAATCCGCAGGAAACGGCACACCTGATTGATACCTTTAATCAGCTTCTGGAATATGATTCTCTGCCGATTATTAATGAAAATGACTCTGTTTATGTTGAGGAGCTTCTTAATGGTGATAACGATTGCCTCAGTGCAAAGGTTGCGACTCTTATCGATGCAGACCTGCTTATTCTTTTAACAGATATTGACGGACTGTATGACGATAATCCGAATGTCAACAGTGCTGCAAAATTAATATCAAGGGTTGATGAAATAACAGATGAGCTGAAAGCAGTGGCAGGCGGTGCAGGTGAAAAGGGTACAGGCGGCTTTGCAACAAAGCTTAAGGCGGCAGAAATTGCCACAGCCAAAGGCATACCTGTTGTCATTATGAATGGTGCTAAGCCAACAGATATTTATAAGGTGCTTGACGGAAAAAGCATCGGTACATATTTTTCAGTAAAGGGTGAATAAGATGTTAGATAGTTTAGGAATTAAAGCAAAAAAGGCAGCAGGGATTTTAACAACTGCCGATACAGAAATTAAAAATAAAGCACTGCTTGCAATCGGCAAGGCACTTGTTGATTGTGCAGATGTTATCATAAATGCAAATCATATTGATATTGAAAACGGAAAAAAGAATGGTCTGAATGCAGGTCTTATTGACAGGCTTATGCTTGATGAGGAAAGAATAAAAGGCATTGCAGACGGCTGTGCTCAGGTTGCAGCACTGGAAGACCCTTGCGGAAGAGTGCTTGAAACGGTTGAAAGACCGAACGGTCTGGTTATAAAAAAAGTTTCCTGCCCTATGGGTGTTATCGGCATTATCTATGAGGCAAGACCGAATGTTACAGCAGACGCGGCAGCACTTTGCCTTAAAAGCGGTAATGCAGTTATTCTTCGCGGCGGCAAGGAAGCAATTGAATCAAACAAGGCAATTGCCGATATTATGAGAAATGCGATTGAAAGCGTGGGTTTGCCTGCTGATGCAATTCAGCTTGTTTCGGATACCTCAAGAGAGTCATCAACCGAGCTTATGAGAATGAAAGACTATCTTGACTGTCTTATTCCCAGGGGCAGTAAAAACTTAATCAAGGCTGTTGTTGAAAATTCAACAGTGCCTGTGATTGAAACAGGCTCAGGCAACTGCCACGTTTATGTTGATAAATATGCTGATATAAAAATGGCAGCAGAAATTATATTTAATGCAAAAACACAGCGCATCAGTGTCTGCAATGCCTGTGAAAGCCTTGTTATTCACAGTGATATTCTTGAAAAGGCTTTGCCTGCAATAAAGGAGAAGCTTGATGAAAAGCAGGTAGTAATCAAAGGTGATGAAAGAGCAAGAGCAGTATGCCCTGATATTGAAGCGGCAGACGAAGCTGATTTTGCCACTGAATATCTTGATTACATAATCAGTGTTAAAACTGTGGACAGTCTTGATGAGGCAATTGAGCATATCAATAAAAATTCAACAGGTCACAGCGAGTCAATTATTACAGAGGATAATGACAGAGCAATGGCATTTATGAACAGAGTGGATTCCTCTTCTGTTTATCATAATGCTTCAACAAGATTTACCGACGGCGGTGAGTTCGGACTTGGCGCAGAAATCGGTATTTCAACACAGAAACTTCACGCAAGAGGACCTATGGGACTTCGTGAGCTTACCACAACAAAGTATTTGATTTTCGGAAACGGACAGGTTAGATAAAATAATGGATGAAAAAGAGCGAGTAAAGCAAAGGAAAAAGCGTCAGAGAGCTAGGAGAAGAAAAAAAGCAGGCAAAACATTTTTGATTATTATTTCCATAATCGTTTTGGCATTGGCTGCATTTTTAATCACAATGAAAATTTGTGACCCGAATTTTGAAATTAAATCATTGGTTCCTGAGGATAAGGTTGAGCAGGTTGTTGCCTTTGTTAAGGAGGATATTTTAAGCCAGACAACAACTACAACTGCACCCACAACCAAGCCGACAACTACAAGACCTGAAAACTATGATTATGAGCCAATCAGTGAGTTTGCGTTTGACACCTCGCTTGAGGGTAATCAGGTTGGCAACCTGCTGAATAAAACTGCCGGTGCAGTTACCTTCAGTGCGGCATATAATTATTTCAGTATTGAAAATGACGGTGTTTACCGCTTTGATTCCTCTGAGGAAACAACTGAAAAGATTACTGCAAATAAAAATAATTATAAATATCTGAATGTTTTAGGGGATTATGTTTATTTTGTTGACACAAAGGCAAATCAGCTCAAAAGAGCCAGAATAACAGGAAAAGAAGAAAAAAAGCTTGCAGACGATATCGCATTTGCATATTTGTATAATGATAAAATATACTTTATAGGCAGTGATAATTCTGTTGGATTTATAGAAACCGAGGATTACAGCAAAACGGTTCTTTATACAGCAGGTGCTGATAAAAAGCTGAAATTTGTCGGTATTTCACTTTCAAGAATTTTCTTTACCCAGTATGACGATGTCACAAAAAAATATCAGTATATCACTGTAAGTCTGAGTGATAAGAATGACAGACGTTATTTCAGGGATGATACAACAGGCGATTCCATTGTGAATATGGAGCTTGAAAGCGGATTTTTCTATTATTATAAAAAGCAGGATGATGGCAGCTTTGATTTAATCAGGCAGAAATTCGGCTCTGAAAAAACGGTTACACTTCTGGAAAAATGCTCGCTTACAGATTATCCTGTAATTCACGGCAACAGACTTTATTATACTGAGCTTAACGGCTCAACACTGCAGGCTATGGAGCTGAATATGAACTCTATGGATAAAAAGGTTATGGTTAAGCTCGGCGGTGCGGATAAAACAACTACCGCAGGAGTCGGCTTCGGTTATCATTATGTGTATCTTTTCGGTAAACCTAAATCTGACAGTGCTGTTCAGTACAGAGGCAGCAGTATTTACACCTCTGCATCTTATCATAATACCATTGCTTTTGAAAACGGAAGCTGGAAGTATTGAGGCTTTTGTTTGTAATAAAAATATGATGAAAGGGAATTTTAGTTTTGGACAAGTATAAAAAGTTAGCTTCAAATACGATTATATTTGCAATAGGCACTTTTTCCTCAAAAGCACTGTCTTTTTTACTGATGCCGTTTGTAACCCGTATGATGGGTACAGGCGACTATGGTGCCGCTGATTTGGTACAGCAAACGGTTAATGTTTTAATACCTATTGTAACCTTGCAGGTTAACAGTGCAGCATTAAGATTTTCCCTTGACAAGGCAAAAAATAAAGCAGATGTATTAACAGTCGGAGTTCGTACAACGATAATAGGTTTTGGTGTATTTCTGCTTTTTGCCTATCCCATAAGCCTTATTAAAATCAATGATTTTATTTTGGGCGACTATATTGTTCTTGTTATTGCCTTTGTTCTGGTGTCGGGATTCAGGCAGCTTTGCCAGCAGTTTGTAAGAGGAAGCGGTTATGTAAAGCTCTTTGCAATTGACGGCATTATTGCAACGGCTACAACCCTGCTTTTTACCTTCCTGTTTTTAGGACCTCTCAAATGGGGGGTAACAGGTTATATTCTTGCAATCATTGCATCAGATGCCTGCTCGATAATTTTCTTTGTCATTACTGCAAAGCTTTACAGATATGTTAAGCCCACACTGAAAGAAAAGAATATAACAGGGCAGATGCTTAAGTACTGTGTGCCGTTAATTCCCACAGTTATTCTTTGGTGGATTATCAATGTTTCAGACAGATATATGGTAACAAGCTTTGTGGGCTCGTCTGCAAACGGTTTGTACACTGCAGCATCAAAAATTCCTAATTTTGTCATTCTGTTTTCACAGATATTTATTGATGCTTGGCAGCTTTCTGCTGTTGACGGACAGGAAAATAAAAGAGAGCGCAGAAGATTTTTCAGCAGGGTGTTCCGTGTTTACAGCGGCGGTGTGTTTGCCGTTGCGTCAGCACTGATTCTCGCCTGTCAGCTTATCACAAAAATTCTGGTTGCCCCCTCATATTATGAGTCGTGGAAGTTTGTACCCATACTTATTATTGCAACAACATATTCCTGTATAGTCAATTTCTTGGCATCCGTTTATATGGCAGAGAAAAAGTCGCTTATGGCACTTCTTACAGCACTCAGCGGTGCAGTTACAAACATTGTGCTCAATTTAGTGTTTATACCTAAAATCGGTGCAAATGGTGCCGCAATTGCTACGGTTTGTGCTTTCCTTGTGGTATTCATCACAAGAGGAGCAAATACAAGAAAATATATTAAGATTAATTTCCAGCTCCCGATTATGCTTTGTGAAACACTGATATTGATTGCCCAGAGTGCACTGATGCTTCTGATGAAGGGCGGAGCACTGCTGTATATTATAGAAATAGCTTTGTTTGCTTTAATGATATTTATGAATATAAGACCTATTCAGGAGCTTGCAGGCTTAATTATCAACAAATTTTTAAAGCGTGGAAGAAAGAATTAAGGCATATATTTTATGGTTGCTATTGCAAAAATGATGATTTTAGTATATAATGTACAAAGCGAATGTCTAATTAATTAATAATTTGAATATAATTTGGAGGATTTGTATGAAAAAAATGACTGTTGCTCAGGCTAAGAAAGCTGTTAGCGATAAGCTGAGCCATTTCTTTGGTGTCGATCCTAAAACTGCAACCAATGAGCAGTATTACAAAGCTGTATCTATGATTGTAAGAGATAAGCTTTCTGAAATGAACAGTGAATTCCGTACTGAGGCTAAGAAGCAGGATTCAAAGGAAATCTATTATCTTTGTATGGAATTTTTAATGGGTCGTTCACTTAAGAACAATCTTTATAACCTTGATCTTGTTGATACCTTTGACGAAGCACTTAAAGCATTTGATGTCAAGCTTGACAGACTTTATGATGAAGAAATTGATGCTGGCTTAGGCAATGGCGGTCTGGGCAGACTAGCAGCCTGCTATCTTGATGGTCTTGCAACCAACGGCTTCCAGTCAATGGGTTATTCCATCCGCTATGAGGCCGGTATCTTCAAGCAGAAGCTTGTTGACGGCTGGCAGACGGAGCTGCCTGATTTCTGGCTCCCCGGCGGTGAGGTATGGCTTGTGCCTCGTGAGGAGAGATCCTGTCAGGTTAACTTTGAAGGCTGGATTGAGGATAGCTGGGACGGTGATTATCACCACGTTGAACTGAGAGATTGCAATACTGTTACTGCAGTGCCTTATGATATGTATGTTTCGGGTAAGGGCAAGGGTGTTTCAAGATTAAGACTCTGGGCAGCAAGAAAGCCTGAGCTTGATATGGGACTTTTCAATTCAGGCTCATATGTTAAGGCTATGGAGCAGTCTGCTATGGCAGAGGCAATTTCAAAGGTGCTCTATCCTGCAGATAATACACAGGAGGGCAAGTCACTCAGACTGCGTCAGCAGTATTTCCTTGTTTCAGCATCCATTCAGGATATTATCAAGCGTCATTTGACACGCTATGGCACGCTTAATAATCTTCCTGATAAGGTAGCAATTCATATTAATGACACACATCCGACAATGGCAATTCCTGAGCTTATGAGAATTATGCTGGATGAGTGCGGCTATGATTGGGATACTGCGTGGAATCTTGTTACAAATACAGTAGCTTATACAAATCATACAGTAATGAAGGAAGCACTTGAGTGCTGGAGTGAGGATTTATACAGACGTCTGCTTCCTCGTATTTATGAAATCACTAAGGAAATTGACAACCGTTTCAGAGCATATGTATGGGGTGTAACCCACGATGCTGACAAGGTTGAGCGTATGGCAATCGTTTCAGGCGGTGTGGTAAGAATGGCTAACCTTTGCGTTGCTGGCTCTCATTCTGTTAACGGTGTATCTGCTCTTCACAGTGAGATTTTAAAGGATACCGTATTCAACGATTTCTATACAATCACACCCGATAAATTTAAAAATGTTACAAATGGTATTGCTTTCAGAAGATGGATTTGTCAGTCAAACCCTGAGCTTACAAAGTTTATTACAGAGCTTATCGGTGACGGCTTTATTACCAAGAGTGACGAGCTGTTAAAGCTTCGTGATTATAAGGACGACAAGCAGGTGCTTGACAGAATCAGCGGTATCAAGCTTGCCAACAAAGAGCGTTTTGCTGAAATTGTTAAAAAGAGAAACGGCATTGTTCTTGACCCGACCTCTATTTTTGATGTTCAGGTTAAAAGACTTCACGAGTATAAGCGTCAGCAGCTTAATGTTCTTAATATTATTGCTGAATATCAGATGCTCAAGGCAAATCCGAATATGGATTTTGAGCCGAGAACCTATATCTTTGCATCTAAAGCAGCACCGGGCTACTTTATGGCTAAAAAGATTATTGAGCTTATTGATGCACTTGCAAAGGTAGTCAATAATGACCCCGATGTTAAGGGCAGAATCAAGATTGTATTTATGGAGGACTACAATGTTTCTCTTGCTGAGGCACTTATGCCTGCAGCAGATATAAGTGAGCAGATTTCACTTGCAGGTACTGAAGCATCAGGCACAGGTAATATGAAGCTTATGCTCAACGGTGCAGTTACTCTCGGTACAATGGATGGTGCGAATGTTGAAATTTTCGATGCTGTCGGTGAGGATAATATCTTTATCTTTGGTATGACAACGCCTGAGGTTGAGCAGCTTAAGAGAGATGGCTACAGCCCAATGAAATACCTTGAAAATAATGAGGTATTAAAGAATGCTGTTGAATTCATCAACCATGGTGTCAACGGCAAGAGCTTTGGTGAAATTTCATCAGCTCTTATGAATGTTGACCAGTATATGGCTCTGGCTGATTTTGCCGATTATCAGAAGGCACAGCAGCTTTCAGCAGAGGTTTACAGAGATAAAGAGCGTTTTGCTAAAATGTCACTTATGAACATCAGCGGTGCAGGTGTATTCAGTGCAGACCGTTCCATTATGGATTATGCAAATGATATCTGGCATACAAAGCCTGTTGTTTTTGCTGATGAAAAGCCGAAGGCTGCTAAAAAATCAGCACCTATGGCTCCAAAGGCAGAGAAAAAATCAGCTCCAAAAAAAGCTGCAAAATCTGAAAAAAAGACTGCTGCTAAAAAAGCAACAAAAAAATCTAAGTAATGAATTCTTGCCAAAAGGGATTGTGCCCTTTTGGCAAGTTGTATATGAGGAATTATGGTAGTATTTGATTCAAGAGATAAGTCTTATAAATCAATAGTATCTGCTCTTGCTACTGATGAAGCGTGCAAATTCCGCATAATTGTTCCGAGGGATTTGAAATGCAGCTGTGCAACGTTGGCTGTCACCAAAGAGGGTGAGGGAGAATGCACTGCATATTATGGTATGTTCTGGGCAGGAATGTGTGGAAATGACTATGAATACTGGGAGCTTCATTTCAGTGCCGCAACTACAGGCTTGTATTTTTATCACTTTGAACTTGATACGCCCTGGGGCAGAACCTTTATTAAAAATGCAGGCTTCGGCAAGGGTGATTTTACTGCACAGGGCAGTGATTTTCAGCAGACTGTTTATGATAAGAATTTCAAAACTCCCGATTTTTTGAAGGGTGGCATCATTTATCAGATTTTTCCCGACAGATTCTATAATTCGGGCAGTAAAAAGATTGGCGTTCCTTCCGTTCGTGTAATGCGAGAATGGGGTAAAGAGCCCTTCTGGAAGGAAGAGCAGATGAATGGCTTGTGGAATAACGATTTTTTCGGCGGTGATTTAAAGGGTATCGAAGAAAAGCTCGGATATATTGCAGATTTAGGCGTAAGCTGTATTTATTTAAATCCTGTTTTTGAATCCCATTCAAACCACAGGTATGATACTGCCGACTATGAAAAAATTGACAGCCTTCTCGGTGATGAAAAGGACCTTAAATCCCTTTGTAAAACTGCAAAGGATAAGTATGGCATATCAATCATTCTTGATGGCGTGTTCAGCCATACAGGCTGTGACAGCAAGTATTTTAATATGTACAGTCATTATAAAAATCTTGGTGCATATAACAGCAAGGAAAGTCCTTATTTCAGTTGGTATAAATTTATTGATTATCCGGATAATTACCATGCCTGGTGGGGAATTAAGCTGCTTCCTGAAATCGTTGAGGAAGATGAAAGCTATCGTCAGTATATCTGCGGTAAAGACGGTATTTTGCGTAAATGGCTGAGGTGCGGTATTGCAGGCTGGCGTCTTGATGTTGCAGACGAACTGCCCGATATTTTTCTTGACGATTTGAGAAAAGCTGTCAAAACTGAAAATCAGGATGCTGTCATTATCGGCGAGGTATGGGAAAATGCAACAAATAAATTTGCCTATGGTGAAAGAAGAAGGTATCTCCTTGGTGAACAGCTCGATTCTGTAATGAATTATCCCTTTGCCGATGCTGTTCTTAATTTTGTACGCTTTGGAAACGGCGAGTATTTTTTTGATGCGGTAATGGATATTGTTGAAAGCTATCCGCCGCAGGTTTTGAATGTGTTGATGAATCATATCGGCACACACGATACCGAAAGAGCAATAACAAGGCTTGCAGGACCTGATAATAACGGCAGGGACAGAGAGTGGCAGCACACGCACAATACTTTGTCTGACTATGATTATTTGAAGGGTCTTTCGATGTTGAAAATGGCAAGCCTTATTCAGTTTACACTTCCCGGTGTGCCGTCAATCTATTATGGGGATGAAATCGGTATGCAGGGAATGAAGGACCCGTTTAACAGAGCCTGTATGACCTGGGATAAGCAGAATAAAGACCTGCTTTTGTGGTATAAGCGTCTTGGTCAGATAAGGAAATCCTCAAAGGTGTTTGCCGAGGGTGCGTTTAACCGAGTTTTCTGCGAGGGCTCTGCCATTGCATATGAACGATATACCGACAGCGAAGCAGTGCTGGTAGCTGTTAATAACAGTGAGGATGAGATGAATATTTTTGTTGACAGCAGGTGGAACAGCTCCTATTGTCATTTCGATTTTGACTGTAAAAACGGAGTGATAACCCTCCCTCCGAAACGATATACAATGCTCAGCAAAAGACTTGACTGATGTCAGGTCTTTTGTTATTTGAATTTGTTTTTATGCATATAATGATTTGGTGGTTTATGTGAAGGAATTTTTATATGCAGATAATAGTGATTATGACAGCAAATTTGTTGTCACAGGCTTAAATTCTGTGACCCTTGGCTATTATAACAATAAGCAGATGAAAAAGCTTTATCCCAATGGGTTTCATGTTATATGTCAGATAGGAAAGGGGAAAAATTTTTTAGGAGATATAAAATGCAGTGGCTGCAGTCTGCCTGCTTATCTGCTTGATTATTCCATTTTATACCGCAATGCAGGTTATATTCAAATCAGTAATAATGAATTTGCCGTTATCAAAAAAAGTAATATTTTGTTTTTGGTTTTGTATTTTTCTGCAGTGATTTCAATTGCAGTGCTTATGGCATTTTGTTTAACGGATTATTCGGGTGCTTTGGCTCAGAATGTGAAAAATGAATGTCAGGCAAAAGAAGAAATTGTGCTTCCTTATAAGATGACTACAAAACAGTTTATTGATACAAAAAATGCTGTTTTTGAAGTACCGCAGCAGTCGAAAATTAATTTTAAAGCAAATCAGCGTCTGCAAAGCTTTTCATTTTCAAATCAGAAGGTTAATCCGTATTACATTGTCATTCAGATTATGCTTCAAGACAGTCGTGAAATTATTTATGAATCCGATTTTATTCCTCCGGGTGGTGCACTGCAGAAAATAGAATTAAAGAAAATAATGGAAAAGGGAACATATAATGCCGTAATCAGATATTTTACATATTCCTTTGACAGTGAAATGAAAACGCTGGATTCATATAATACAAATGTTGAAATTATATTTGATTAAATCATAACCATATTATGGCACAGCTCATTTTTATTATTTTTTGACACCTTGGTTAAAATATAACCGAGGTGTTTTATTATGCACAAAAAAGGTAAAACAATGTTTTTTGACAAGCCTCCTGTAATAATCGGCAGTGCAGGAGTAGCAGGAAAAAAGGAAGGCGAAGGACCTCTTGCAGAGGATTTCGATGCGATTTTCGAGGATACAACAATGGGACAGCAGTCCTTTGAGCTTGCAGAGTCTGCCATGCTTCATGACGCAATCATCAGAGCTCTTAATTCAGCAGGGAAAAGCTCGGATAAGGTTGATTTTGTTCTTAGCGGTGATTTGCTTGATCAGTGTATGGGTTCAGCCTTTGCATTAAAGGATTTGGAAATTCCGAGTATAGGTCTTTTTGGTGCTTGTTCAACAATGGCATTGTCACTGTCAATCGGTTCAATGCTGATAAGTGCCGGGGCAAGCTGTGTTGTTGCCGCAACCTCAAGCCACTTTTGTTCAAGTGAAAGGCAGTTCCGATTCCCCCTTGAATATGGCGGACAGCGACCGCCTACAGCACAGTGGACTGTCACAGGTGCAGGCAGTGCCGTGCTTGAGGCAAAAGGAAATGGCATTAAAATCAAAGCAGTTCAGATCGGCACCATTACCGACTATGCCATAACCGATGCAAATAATATGGGTGCTGCAATGGCACCTG